>CAMTOO010000004.1 GCA_947074185.1 uncultured Negativicutes bacterium | reverse complement strand
CCGATATCTAAACCAGGACGTACACTCTTTCCCTACACGACGCTCTTCCGATCTGTAACAGTTTTTTTATTTGGGATATTTTGATATAATAGCAATTAATGAGGTGAAAAATGCGAATTAAAATATTAGGTAGCATTGTTGCTATGGTATTGATATATATAGGTTGTCTTTCTGTAGATAGTTTTGCAAACTCCAAAGCTACAGATAAAGTAATAATTTGTAGTAGTTTAGGGAAAGTAGAAACAGATAATCTTATAAAAGAATTTACAGATAAAGAAGATATAAAAGTAGAAGTTGCTTATCTTCCTGCTATACCTTTAGCTGAAAGACTAAAACTAATTGCTCAAAAAGATTATGATGTTTGGTTAGGTGGAACCGCAGAAGAGTATTATATGGCAGCAAGAGAAAAAATGTTGGTACCTTATCAATATGCTGAAAGCTCAATTAAAGATCCAGAAATTGGTGACTTAGAAGGTCGTTGGACTCCTATTTATATTAATAATATAACCTTGTTAGTAAATAAAGCTAATTTAGCAAAATATAGGTTGTCGGAAATAGATAAATGGGAAGATTTATTGGAACCAGTACTATTTAAAGAAACGGTATTAGTAAAACCTGAAGTAAGTGGAGCAACTTATGGGCTAATAACTTCGACTTGGCAATTATTAGGGCAGGATACTGCTTTAGATTATGCAAGAGCGCTTAGAACCCAAGAACCGTTATATGTTGAAAATCAAGGGGAAGCAATTGCTATGGTCTATAATGGAGAAAAAACTATAGCTGTTTTGCCATCGGAGATTGCTTTTAGAACTGCCCGAAAATACACTAACTTGAAGGTAGCGCTTCCTAGGGAAATTAATAAAAATATGGTTACAGGTGTAGCTTTATTACGTATTAGCAAGAATAGACGCAATGGCGAAAAATTCCTAGAATTTTTATTAGGTGAAACTGGGCAAAATTTGCTTCTAGATAATCAAGGTAGAAAATCTATTTATGTAAGTAAAAATGAAACAGGGACTGCTAAAGAGTGCCAAACCCCTATAGATGATCTAGCTTGGATGTCAGAAGAAAAAGATACTATTATTCGCGCTTGGTTTGATGGGCAAAAAAAATAAGCTAAACCTCGAAAGATTTAGCTTATTGTAATTATTCCACGCCATGAGTTTTTAACCATTCTTTTAAAGCGGTTTCATCTTTTGGAGCAATAAGAAACTCACTAGGATTTCCGTTAGTAAATAAAATTAATGTAGGAACAAATTCAATATTAAATTCATCAGCAAGCTCTGGGCAATCATCAAGATTGATGCCTACAAAAGCAGCTTTTTCAGTATAATCTTTAGAAACTTCTTGGAGAATAGGGTGCAAAGTTTTGCAGTGGCCACACCAAGGAGCAGAAAATGTAGCTAGCACAGGAATATTGCTAGTTTGTATTAAGGCTTGAAATTCAGACTTAGAGATTTCTTTCATTTGTAATCACCTCGATATTTAGAATAAATTTCTTTAGTAACATTGTATTCCATAGATTTATTAATGTAAAGCAAATATAATAGTATTTTCAAAATATTACAAAGGGGAAAAATATGGAACGATTAAAAGATATAAAATGTTTTCTGTTTGACATGGACGGGACAATCAATTTAGGGAACGAACTCATTCCAGGCATGGAAGGTTTTTTTGATGAATTAGTAGGTAGTGGTAGAGAGTTTTATTTACTCACTAACAACTCTTCCAAAGGACATGGGCATTATGTAGAAAAAATGAAAAAATTAGGCATTGAAGTTCCTGAAGATAAAGTATTGATTTCAACAGATGCTTTTATTTTCTATATGAAGACTGTTAATCCTTATGCTCGTCTATTTGTTTTAGGTACTCAGCAGTTAAAAGATGCCTTAAGAAAAGTAGGCTTTACTTTAACAACAACCTTAGAAGAAGAAACGGATTACGTTGTAGTTGGATTTGATATGGAATTAAATTATGAAAATTTAACCATTGCGTGTCGCTTAATTGATCGTGGTGTTCCCTATGTTGCAACTCACCCTGATGTTCGGTGCCCTATTGAAGGAGAGGAATTTATTCCAGATTGTGGAGCATTTATTGAATGTATTAAAACAGCAACAGGCAAAAGCCCAAAAGTTATTACAGGCAAACCTTATTCCTATATGGTAGATACAGCTGTAGCTAAAACTGGATATAAAAAAGAAGAAATAGCAATGGTAGGGGATCGTTTAAGTACAGACATTGCTTTTGGAGTTAATAATGGTATTTTAGCAGTGCTGGTTTTAACAGGGGAAGCGAGTATGGAAGATGTAGAAAAATCTTCTGTCAAACCAGATATTATATTACCTCATGCAAAGGAAATTTTGAATCATTTGTAAAAAAAGGTATATTTTTTTACAAATATGGTGTAGAATGATAGATATACGAGCTTGTTATTCGTAATTAATAAAATGGGAGAGTGACTTACATGAAAAAAATTCTTTTATTATTATCAATGGTATTTGTAATGGCATTTAGTAGTATTGCGGCTGCAGCTAATAATGGCGCGTTATTAAACGGCGAAGAAAAAATTGTAGATAGATTTGTTAAAGCTATTGTAACAACAAATCCTGCATATGCTGGGCTAAGCGGATCTTTTTCTGAAGGTCTAAAGGCAAATATCGATGAAACAAAATTTGCTGAAATTCAAAAAAATGTTGTAGAACAATATGGTAATGTTAAAGAGTACAACTTAATTGAATTAAGAAAAGTAAGAGATGCTAATCAAGCAACTATTGATCAATTAGTTTATGTTGCTGCTTTTGAAAAAATCGAAAAACCAGTAGCAATGATCTTTGCTTTTGAAACAGCTACAGGTAAACCAGTATTAACCCTTTTCAGCATTGGACCTGTTGAAGAACAACAACAACCAGCTAAAAAATAATTTTAAAATTTAAAGCGGAAGTTTAGACTTCCGCTTTTTTTATGTTCGAGTTAGCATTGACAAACTCAAAGAAAAGTATTATAGTGTTCTTGTACAGGAACAATAAAGGAGGAGCTATGGAAATAACAGATAGCTTAAAAGTCTTTGGCCTTACTGGGCAAGAAGCAACTTTATATGTAAAGCTCCTTGGAGAAGGATCTTTAACTGGTTATGAGGCAGCAAAATTAACTGGCATATCTCGTTCAAACACTTACACTGCATTAGCTGGTCTTGTAGATAAGGGTGCAGCATATGTTATGGAAGGGAAAGTTACGGTATATACACCTGTTCCCCTAGACGAGTTTTGCGATAATCGTATTCGCAAGTTAGCCGCGCTAAAAGAGGATATTCTCAAACGAGTGCCTTATGTAAAACATAATGTTGATGGTTATATTACTATTAAAGGCGAAGAAGAGATTATTAATAAATTGAAGAATACTATTAATGAGGCAGAAGAACGTATATATGTTTCTGCTCCTAGTAAAACAATAGATTCCTTTAAAAATGAACTTAATAAAGCTCTTAAAAGAGGTTTAAAAATAGTTGTCATAACTAATCAAGGATTTAAACTTGATAAAGCAACTATCTGGTATACAGAAAAAGAAAATGCGCAAATAAGATTAATTGCTGATTCTTGCAAGGTAATTACTGGCGATTTAACAGCTGGAACAGAATCAACTTGCTTGTATTCTTGTAAAGAAAATTTAGTTGATTTATTTAAAGATGCGTTAAAAAATGAAATTAGGCTTATTGAACTAACTGGTTCATTAACTTAAAAATATAAATTTATATATATAATGGGGGATTATACAAATGGCAGGGAAAATACCTTTTGCAACAAAAGAAATGATTGAAAAAATAGCAGAAACATATCCAACACCTTTTTATCTTTATGATGAAAAAGGAATTCGTGAAACTGCACGCAAAGTTTATAAAGCATTTAGCTGGAACAAAGGCTTTAAAGAATATTTTGCAGTAAAAGCAACTCCAAATCCTTATCTTTTAAAAATCTTAAAAGAAGAAGGTTGTGGTGCAGACTGCTCTTCTTATACAGAACTTCTTATGAGTGATGCAGTTGGTTTTAAGGGAGATGAAATTATGTTCAGCTCCAACGAAACACCTGTTGAAGATATGCAACTTGCAAGCAAATTAAATGCAACTATTAATTTAGATGATATTACTCATATCGAATTTTTAGAAAAAGTTGCTTATATTCCTGAAACTATTAGCTGTCGTTTTAATCCTGGTGGACATTTTATTTTGGAAAATAACATTATGGATAATCCTGGGGATGCTAAATATGGTTTAACTAGAGCTCAAATGACAAAAGCATTTAAAACTCTTAAAGCTAAAGGCGTAAAACACTTTGGCATTCATGCTTTCCTTGCTTCTAATACTGTTACAAACGATTATTATCCAGAACTTGCTCGTCAATTATTTACTGTGGCAGCAGAGCTCAAAGCAGAAACTGGTGCACATATTAACTTTATTAATTTATCTGGTGGTATTGGTATTGCTTATAAACCTGAACAATCAGAAAATGATATTATGGCAATCGGCGAAGGCGTAAGAAAAGCCTTTGAAGAAATTTTAGTACCTGCAGGTATGGAAGATGTTAAAATTTTCACTGAGCTTGGTCGTTATATGCTTGCTCCATCTGGTGCTTTAGTAACTCAAGCAATCCATGAAAAACATACTTATAAAGAATATATTGGTGTAGATGCTTGTGCAGCTAATTTAATGCGACCAGCACTTTATGGTTCTTATCACCACATCACTGTATTAGGCAAAGAAAATGCAACTTGCGATCACAAATATGATGTAGTTGGTGGCCTTTGCGAAAATAATGATAAATTTGCAATCGATAGAATGTTACCGGCTATTGATAAAGGTGATTATCTCTTTATGCATGATGCAGGAGCTCACGGCTATGCTATGGGTTATAACTATAATGGTAAATTACGCAGCGCAGAACTTCTTTTACAAGAAGATGGCAGTGTAAAAATGATCCGTAGAGCAGAAACTCCAAGTGATTATTTCGCAACATTTGATTTTAGTGAGTTCTTTAAAAAATAATATATGAACAAATATTTTAACCGATTAGCTTTAAGTAGCTAGTCGGTTATTTTTTAAAAATTGACAAGAATGTGAAGTGGGTGTATAATTTAGTCTGTAAAAAAATTTAGGAGTGATATAATTATGAAAAAAATCTTATTAGCAATGATGCTTGTAGTTTCTCTTGTTGCAGTTGGTTGTAGCAGTGTTACTGAAATGGTTGGCGGCGGCAAAAACGCAATGGAAGATCCAGCTACAATAACTAAAATAGTTGATAGCTTAAAAAATCGTGATGAACTTAAAGGTAAAGATTTCTATTTGTTCCAAGATGTTAATTTTAGCTACAGCAAAGATATTGGTAATGTAATATCATTTAACGTTTTAAAACCTGGCACTGAAGATATCGTAGATCGCTACTTATATCGTAGAGGAACTTGGGAAGTTAATCCAGTAAAAATTACTGGTAAAGGTGATATGAAAGATAACATTACCCCAATTAAAGGTATCAATTTCGATGTTTTACCAACTGTTGTAAAAGATGCTAAAGAACGCGCAAAAGATATTGAAGGTGCAGATATTTCTTGGTCAGCAATGAAATTTAGAATGAATGGCAGTCATGAATGGTGGGTAAAAATTAAAGGTACTCGTAAAGATGCTATGGCAACATACTCTTTAGACGGATCTTTTAAATCATTTAAATAAGATAATAAAAATATAAAGGTCTTGGCTTACGCCAAGACCTTTTTTTAATAGTCGCCATAAATATGATGTTGTTGAATTTCTTCTCCCAAAGCTATTACTTTGGAGACATACTCTGTTTTAGTTAGAACATAAAGGAAATCACCTGCACGAATATATGTGTTTCCATCTGGAACTATTTGTGCCTCACCACGTTTAACATCAACTAGTAAAGTTTGCGGTGGCCAATCTATATCTTTAATCTGTTTATTTTCAATGCTGCTACCACTACAAACAGCTACTTCGATAATGTTTCTTTCTTCGTGAATATGAGCTTCTGAATCAGGTGTATTGCCTAACATTCTTGTTAACAGTTCTTCATAGATAGGTTTGCCACCTAAAAGCTCTGCAGTGATATAAGCGATGGTAGAGGCAATTGCAAGTACCATCATATGTTGGAAACTACCTGTCATTTCCATGATAAGAACAGTGCCTGTAATTGGTGCTCTAACAGATGCAGTGAAAAATGCAGCCATTGCAATGATTACTATATTGGCAGCATATGCTACCTGAATTATTTCCCAGGAAATTAGAAGGTAAGCAGAAATTGCTCCAGTTAAAGCTCCAAGCACTAGCATTGGCAAGAAGAAACCGCCTGGTACGCCGCTACCATAACTGAACAAGGTAAAGAGGAATTTTACAAGTAGTAAAACCACTAGCATTTTTAAAGATACAGGAGTGCTAGCTAAATGGTTAATAAGTTCATTACCACCGCCTAAAACTTCTGGCAAATAAAAACCTAAAAATCCAGCACAAATCAAGGCAAATATAATTTTATGATACTGGGTTGTAAAAATTGGAAGGCTGTAAAATTTATTTATATTTAGTAAGCCCCAATTAAAAATTACACCAGCAACACCTGCAAATATTGCTACTAAAACAATATAGCCAGTATGTTCTAAAGGAAATACTGCTAAATTAGTGAAATTAAAAATAGTATCTTCTCCAAAAAAGATACGGGAGATTATTGTTGCAGTCATTGCAGCAGCCATTGCCGGCAAAAGCACAACAGCTGAGAAATTGCGATGGAGTTCTTCTAAGGCAAAGATAACACCAGCTAGAGGAGCATTGAAAGCGGCAGCAAGTCCGGCACTAGCACCACTAGTGATTAGATATTTTTCTTCTAAGCGAGTGCGTCCAAGCATTCTACTAACACCTTGGGCTGTTACTGCACCTAATTGTATAGATGGACCTTCGCGGCCTAAAGATAATCCGGCCCCAATGCCGATTACACCAGCAGTTATTTTCACCCAGAGGACTCTTAGCCAGCGCATTTTTATTGCTCCGAGAATCACGCCTTTTACTTGCGGGATACCACTTCCAGCAGCCATCGGTTCATGCTTGCAGAAGAAGTATAAAACGCCAGCTATTAATAATAAACCTACAAACCAAAGAGCGTTTAGTAGTATAGAAGAAGCATTTAGGTGAGCATATATATTAGTGCGACCTTTTTCTGCTAAATCTAATAAGAATCTAAAGAGGCAAATTGCAAGGCCTGCAAAAATACCAACTAGCACACCTTCGCCAAATAGTCTTATGCGAAAGTTATGCCAATTATTTAAAGACTTATAGGTTTTCATGACTTGTGATTTAGTCATTTTGCACTTCCAATCAATTAAAGATTTGGGGAGTAATCTCCTCGTGTATAAGAAATTTCATAGCCGATTTCGGCAAAATTTTTATTAAGTGAAGCGATATTTTCTGCTGCTTCGGTTCCAAGGGCAATTTTATTATCATATAATAAATATTTGCTACGCACATCTAAAGGTGATAAATTAGGCATTACTACATTTGCACCAGAAAGAATACCTTCGTTACGACCTTTTGAATCCAAGGTGCTTAAAGCAGTAGTAGAAGGAATTAGAACTTTTGGATAGCGTATGCGTAAAATAGCTAAAAGTTTTAGTGTTTCCTTTAGCGAACCTGGTGAATAATCCTTAAAAGGTGTGTCTGCGTGAGGTAAAAATGGGCCGATACCAATCATTTGAGGCTTTAATTCGTCAATAAATAGTAAGTCCTCGATAATGTTTTCCCTTGTTTGGAAAGGCGATCCTACCATAAAACCTGTTCCTACTTGATACCCTAATTTTTTCAAATTATATAAGCACTCTTTACGAGTATCTAAATTTAAATTTTCTGGATGTAATTTACTATAGTGACCAGTATTTGCTGTTTCATGTCGCAATAAATAGCGATCTGCTCCGGCAGTTTTCCAAGTTTCATAAACTTCAACAGGTCTTTCACCAATGGATAAAGTAATAGCACAGTCAGGATATTTAGAGCGAATAGCCTTAATAACTTCAGTTACAGTAGCATCATTAAAGACAAAATCTTCGCCGCCCTGTAAAACAAAAGTTCTAAAGCCTAACCCATAACCTTCTTCGCAGCACTTTAAAATAATCTCAGGTGTAAGTCTATAACGTTCTGCATTTAAATTGCTTTTGCGGATCCCGCAATAATAACAATCATTCTTGCAATAATTAGTTATTTCTATTAGCCCACGAATAAAAACTTTGTTAGAAAAGACGCTTAAAGCTGTTTCACGTGCTGTTTTGCGCAAAATTTCAAAATTAGTAGCATCGTCAGCAAGCTCTAATAATTCTTCTAAAAAAGTTTTAGTTAATACAGTATTTGATTGTAAGGTTTTTATGTAATTAGTAATCATTTAAATACCTTCATTTAAAATTTATTAATATATAGACTATTATAGCATAGTTAAAAATAAAAATTAGCATAATTTTCATAAACAATAAAAAGTTTCGTGGTATAATAGAAAGACATAATATAAAGAAGGGATGTAAATATCTAGGAGAAGATATTTACATTGAAATATATGAACAAATTAGTACCTGCTAAAGATTGCCGAGTAGAGCAAATAATTGAAAAATCAAAATTTATTTGTTCTTTAAAGAAAGTTAATTCGGAAGTTGAAGCACAAGAATTCATTAAAACTATAAAAAAAGAATATTGGGATGCAACTCACAATTGTTCTGCTTACTTGGTAAATGATTTAGCTCAGCGTTCTAGTGATGATGGAGAACCTTCTGGTACAGCAGGGTTGCCTATGTTAGAAGTATTACGAAAAAATAATCTGACAGAGGTTGCTGTTGTTGTGACAAGGTATTTCGGAGGGATAAAACTAGGAGCTGGAGGTTTAGTAAGAGCCTATACTAATAGTGTTGTGCAAGGAATAGAGGAAGCAGGTTTAGCGGAAAAAGTATTAATGGGACGCTATGCTTTTTCTTGCGGAGCTGATGAAGCGGGAAAAATTTTAAACACTCTTTACACTCAAAGCATTTTCTCTATTGGAGATATAGATTATGGAGAGCGTGTAACTTTTAATTTACTAATGCCAGTAACTTCGTATAACGAAGCAGAGGAGTGGCTTACAGATAGTTTGCAAAAAAAAATCTCTCCTGAAAAAACAGGAGAGGAATTTAAAGAAGTTATTTTGTAAGCTTTCGAAGTTCAGTCGCGTTTTCTACAAAGTGAACACCTGCTAGCTCCATTTTTTTAAGAGCATCGGCAGTTGTTTCTGGAGCAATACCGCGGCAAGCTGCAAGATTTACTACAACTTCGAAATCAGCTTCACGTAGTTGAAGTACTGTATTTAGAACGCAGTAATCTGTAGCAAGACCACCACATATAATTGTGGTGATATTATTATGTTTTAAAAATTCAATAACCCCAGTAGAGCAGTTATCTATTAGATCGTGATAGCAAGCTCCGTAAGGATGTTTATCTGGCTCGATACCTTTAAAGGATTGATAAGCATATTTAGAAGGGTCAAGGCCATCAATAAAATCGAAGCCTTTTGTTCCTACAATGGCATGTGCTGGCCAATGCATATCAAGATCAGGATAGTTCTTGATAGGAGTAAAAATTGGTTTTTCCGCTGTTGCTAGCCAAAGAGCATCAACAGGATGAGCATCGCGAGATGCTACGCGAATGGAAGCAAATTCCGCTTGAGCATTAAGTTCAGGCACGATTTTATCACCATCAATTACAGGCAACTCATCTGGGCAAACAGGAGTAAATGTGTTTTGAGCATCTACATCAAAAGCTGCAATAAACTTTTTTGCTGGTAATTTGTAATCAGACATTGTAAAAACTCCTTTCTAAAATTCAATTTGTTATATCATAGGATACTCTTTCTTATAAATTTATGCAAGTTGTTTTAAAAAATATAGACGGGGAAATAATTATATGAAAAAAATAATAACATACATTTTATTTGCAAGTTTCCTGATTTTAGTAGGTTGTAGCAGTGAAAAAGATGTTTCAACAAAGTCGGGAAATAATGAAAAAAATCAAGTAATAGCAAGTTTTTATCCAGTAGCAGAGTTTGCTAGAAATATCGGTAAAGATAAAGTAGAAGTAATTACTATGGTTCCTGCAGGCGCAGAACCACACGATTGGGAACCGTCCGCTAAAGATGTTGGGCAAATTCAAAATGCTAAGCTATTTTTCTATAATGGTGGCGGCATTGAACCTTGGGCAAAAAATATCCAATTAGGCAAAACTACTACTGCAGTAGAAGTTGGCGCTGGCATGTTTGACATTGATGGAAAAACAGACCCTCATATTTGGGTAAGCCCTAAAAAAGCTATTAAAATGGTAGAGCGCATAAGAGATAATTTGCAGGAAAAAGATTCCGCAAATAAAACTTATTATACACAAAACGCAGCTGCGTATATTGCTGAATTAAAAGCACTAGACGAAAAGCTAGAAAAAATTGCAACTGCCGGAAAAAGAAAAGATTTTATTACTTTGCATGCAGCCTTTGGTCATTTAGCAAAAGACTATAGCTTAGTAGAAAAATCTATTGTGGGACTCCACCCAGATGCAGAACCGACACCAGCAGATTTAGCAAAACTAGTTACCTTTATTAAAGAAAATAATATTAAATATATATTCTTTGAAGAATTAGTTGATCCAAAAGTAGCAACAACTTTAGCAAAAACTGCTAATGTAGAAACTCTAGTTTTAGATCCATTAGAAGGCTTAACTAGCGAAGGACAAGTAGCAGGCTTAACTTATTTGAAGATTATGGAACAAAATATTAAGAATTTAGAAAAAGCATTAAATTAATGCATAAGGGATGATTTTGTGGAAAAAATTATAAAAATAGATAATCTTAGTTATAATTATGGCGAAGGTTGGATTTTACACAACCTTTCTTTAGAGATTACAAAGGGTGATTTTCTAGCTGTTATTGGTCCAAACGGTGCTGGGAAAAGCACTTTATTAAGATTGTTAGCAAATATTTTAGAACCTACTAAAGGGGATATTCGTATTTATGATGAACCTCTTGATACATTTAAACATTGGGAAAAAATAGGTTATGTTCCGCAAAATCCAGCACGCAATCAAAAGGACTTTCCTATTAAAGTACGCGAAGTAGTAGAACTAGGGTTAGTAAATAGTGGCAATATTTTTAAAAGTCTAAAGAGTAAAGATCTCTTAAAAGTAAATGCGATTATCAATAAATTTTACTTAGAAGATTTAGCCTCTAAGAAGTTAGGAGAACTTTCTGGCGGGCAACAACAAAGAGTATTTTTAGCTAGAGCTATGGTTAATAATCCGGAAATCTTGCTTCTAGATGAACCGGCAACTGGCATTGATACAGAAGCAAAAGCAGAACTTTATCAAATGTTAGGCGACCTTAGTGAGCAAGAAGGCAAGACTATCATTATGGTTTCTCATGATTTAGATTTAGCAGTAAAATACGCTAAAAACGCAGTTTGCTTAGATCATGGTGTATGTTTCTTTGGAGATGTAAAAGAAGCATTGAATCATCATCACAAGCATGGCTATTTTTATAGATAGAAAGAAGGTCCTTGAATGGAAATTTTTGCATTAGATTTTATGCAACGTGCTTGGATTGCAGGACTGATAGTTGCGGTTATCTGTCCGCTTATCGGTAGTTTCCTAGTTTTGCGCCATCAATCTATGATGGGTGACGGACTAGGGCACATCGCTTTTGCCGGTGTTGCCGGTGGCGTACTTTTGGGGGTTGGACCTGTTATTTCTGGGGTTGTAGCAACAGTATTAGGTGCAATATTTATTGAAAAGGCACGTACAAAATTAAAAGATTATGGTGATATGATTTTAGCTATTTTCTTTTATAGTGGTATTGCCTTAGCAATTATCTTTATAGGCCTTAATAAAACGGGAGGCTTTAATTTAAGCAGTATATTGTTTGGTAGTTTGATGACTATTACAACAAGCGATTTGTGGCTTATAGCAACTTTAGGAGTGATTGCTAGCTGTTTTGTAGTAATGCTCTACCGACCTTTGCAATATTTAGTTTTTGATGAAACCTCTGCGAAAGTTGCAGGTTTACCAATAAATACACTTAATATGGCACTAACAATTCTTACAGCTTTGACAGTTGCCTTAGCGATGCGAATAGTGGGTATTTTATTAGTATCTGCAATGATGGTTATACCAGTTGCTTGCTCTTTGCAAACAGCAAAAAGCTTTAGCGGGACTATCTTGGGTGGGATTGGTTATGGATTATTCTCTGTTTTTTCAGGGTTAATATTATCTTATTATTTAAACTTAGCACCTGGTGGAACAATAGTAATCGTAGGAACAATATGTTTTATTTGTTCTCTTGTCTATAAAATAACTAATAGTAAAAAAATTACTAAAGAAACTTTAGAAAATGAACCTTGTGCAATTTGCGCACATTCTGAAGCAACAATGGGGGAAAAAGATGAAAGCTGATTTGCATGTACATAGCACTGCCTCTGATGGCACTTGGGATCCACAGCAGTTAGTAGAAGAAGCGAAAAAATCTAGACTAGAGGTACTAGCTTTAACAGATCATGATACTGTAGCAAATGTAGCTGAGACAGAAAAACTAGCTAAAGCAGCAGGCATTAAATTTATTCCGGCAGCAGAAATTTGCGCTACCAAAGACGGGCATCAATATCACATTTTAGGTTATGGCATTGATGTTACTAATAAAGAATTGCTCAAATTGTTAGCACATAATGAATATTTATTGGATAAAAAGGATATAGACAGTATTCAAATTCTTGTTGATAAAGGCTGGCCTATAACTATGGAAGAATTTAACGATTATGAATATAATCGTCATCGTGGCGGCTGGAAAGCTTTGGCATACTTACAAGATAAAAGTTTATGTGGCGATGTTAATGACTTTTTTTCAAGAATTTTCACCGCCGAAAACGCACTAGGATTTCCAAATTTTCCGCCTGTAGACATAGTTGCAAAAGTTATTCATGATGCAGGAGGTGTAGCGATTTGTGCTCACGTTGCAAGTGATTTTCATGGCACTGTATTAGAAGATTGTTTGGAGAATTTACGAGATGAACCTATCGATGGTTTTGAATGTTTTCATTCAGAGCATGACGAGCGAGAAACTAAAATCTTATTAGATTATTGCAAAAAACACAATTTAATGATTAGCGGTGGCAGCGATTGCCATGGAACCTTTGTAGCTACAAGAAAATTAGGAAAGCCTTGTGTAGATACTAAAGATTTGTTTTTGCCAAATATTTTATAAGCCTTGACTTAGAGTGAACTCAAAGTGTTAAAATGAAAATAACAATAGATATCACAATAAAAATAGAGCGTGAAACTATTAAATAAAGTAGAGCAAAGGAGCAGAAGATATGGAGAAATCAAAAGTTTATTTTACGGATTTTCGTACACCTTATGGAGGACTTACCTTGCCACAAAAGTTGGCTAAGGTAGCTAAAGCAGCAGGTATTGGTGATATTGATTTTACAAATAAATTTGTTGCTATAAAATTGCATTTTGGAGAAGCTGGCAATTTGGCTTATTTACGCCCAAACTATGCAAAAGTACTTGTGGATATAGTTAAAGAAGCTGGTGGTAGACCGTTCTTAACTGATTGTAATACTTTGTATGTTGGCAAAAGAAAACATGGTTTAGAACATCTTGATACTGCTTATGAAAATGGCTTCAATCCATTTGCTACAGGCTGCCATACTATTATTGCAGATGGCTTAAAAGGTACTGATGAACTAGAAGTTCCAGTTCCTAATGGTGAAGTTTTAAAAACAGCAAAAATTGGTAGAGCTTTAATGGATGCTGATGTTTTGATTTCCTTAACTCACTTTAAAGGTCATGAAATGACAGGTTTTGGTGGTGCTATTAAAAATATTGGCATGGGCGGTGGCTCTCGCGCTGGCAAAATGGAAATGCACTCTGATAGCAAACCATATGTAGTTGAAAAAAAATGTATCGGTTGCGGAGCTTGTGTGGCGATTTGTGCTCATAACGCACCTGTTATTGAAAATAAAAAAGCAACCATAGACCAAGCTAAATGCCTAGGTTGCGGACGTTGTTTAGGACGTTGTCCAGTAGATGCAATTGCTACCCAATATGATTCTTCTATGGAAGTTTTAAATAAAAAAATGGCAGAATATACTAGCGCTATCCTAGCAGATAGACCACATTTTCATGTTAGTTTAATAGTTGACGTATCCCCTAACTGTGATTGTCATGCAGAAAATGATGCGCCTATTGTTGGTGATATTGGGATGTTAGCATCTTTTGATCCAGTTGCGCTTGATATGGCTTGCGCAGATTTAGTAAATGCAGCAGCGCCATTACCAGATTCTCAATTAAGCGATAATATGAAAAAACATCCAGCAGAATGCACAGGGCACGATCATTTCCATAATAGTACTCCTGAATCTGAATGGAAAAGTTGTTTAGAACATGCAGAAAAAATTGGCATAGGAACTCGCGAATACGAATTAATAAAAGCATAAAAATAAACCTGCTATTAGAATTTTCTAGTAGCAGGTTCTTTTATTTGCGAAGATTATTAAAGCCTTTAGTGAAAAATAATAATAATGCTACATAGTAGACATAACCACCAATTTCAGTTTTATTGATAAAATAAATAGGGAAAATAAAGAAGGCTAAAGCCAAAAATAAGATAAAAGGTATTGTGCGAATGATATTTTCACCACTAAAACCTTTGGTTTTTAGAAGAAGAATATTTGCTAAAGAAAAAATACTAAATCTTGAGGCAAAAATTCCGAAACAAAAACCACTTATTCCATATAATATTTTACTAAGAATGGTGCTAAAATCCATTAGTTCACTCCTTGATTTTAAAATAATAAGAATTTTATGTTAATATAGTTGTATTAAGTACATATTTTATTATACAATTAGTATATATAAGGTGCAATATAAAAAGGAAATTTAAATTAAAATATAGAATATATACAAGATAGAGTTTTTATTACCTCTAGTGAAAGAAGGACTATTTTAATGAAAAAAGTAATATTAGTATTATCAGTGCTTTTCATTTGTTTTTTCATGTTCACACCAAGTTGCGATGCAGGGTTAATTAGTAAAGAGCAAGAGATAGAGATGGGTCGCAAGACAGCAATCGAACTTGAACAAAAATATGGTTTATATCCAGATAGAGCGATGCAAGAAAGAGTAAATCGTCTTGGTCAAGAGTTAGTAAAATATTGTGGCCGTCAAGACCTAGAATATAGTTTCAAAGTGTTAAATGACGATTCAATCAACGCTTTGGCGGCACCAGGTGGATTTATCTATGTGTTTAAAGGACTTGTTGATTATATGCCATCAGATGCAGAGCTTGCTGGTGTGTTAGCGCATGAAGTAAGTCACGTAGTTAAAAAACATACTATTGGACAAATGGAAAAAAGTCTTTTAACTAATATTGCATTAATAGCTATTACTGGTGGTAGAAACATCCAAGCGGCAAGTGTTGCTTCACAAATGTTAACCTCTGGCTATAGCAGAACGGATGAACGTGGTGCCGATAAAGAAGGCTTACGAAATATGATAGCTGCAGATCTTAATCCTTACGGAATGCTGGTTACTACAAGCAAATTAGAAGATTTAGCTGCAGAAAAAGGCAATCCTGGTTACGGACTATTTGCTTCTCATCCAGAACCAGAAGAACGCTTAAAAAGAATTCAAAAACAATTAGCTCCATTAAAAATTAAACCAGATGTTATTGTAAATGAAAATGGAACCGCAACGGTAAAAGAAGGTGATTGGACTTTCAATATGACAGAAGAAGTTGCCAATACTAAAGCGAAATATAGAGCTTACTTATTAGCTGGTGGACTTTATGCAGTTCGTGAAAGAGGTCTTATTCAACCAAATCGTTTTATTGTACAAAATCATGGTAACCGTGCGACAATTTATTATGATGATATAGAAGTTATTAATTTATATCCACAAGACGCAAAAGGTTTTGGCTCATTAGGAAGTTATGCTAATGCATGTACAGGGCTTTTGAGAAATTGGGCAAATATGGTTAATGCTGCAAAAACATATAAAGCAGCAGCCTAATCCTTATAATATAACAAAGAATACACTTAAAGAAAGGTGGTAAGAATGTGCATATGATGAAATCTGTTGAAAAATTAAAAAAAGATAAAAGTGGCTTTTTGCTTATGGATGGACTTATAGCAGTTCTTATTATCGGACTTGCTTTATGTAGTTTAGCTTATTGGTATATACAAGGGACAGAAACTAGGTACAATGCGACCCAATTAAACAAGGCTGTTCATATTGCAGCTGAGAGATTAGAACTAATGAAAACTATGGATGGTAAAAATATTACCGTCATCTTAGATTTTGCAGCTGCTGCAAATACTAACAAAACAGTAGTTTTAGATGGAGAAACTTTTGAAGCGGAAATTGATACTACAGTATTAACTCGTGCGGTAGGAAGTGATGCATATCATAAAGGGGACAAATATTTAGTTCCAGTTGAAGTAAAGGTGACTTGGAAAGATACTAAAGAGGAAACTCTTATAATGAGAACATATATCTCTAGAGAGGTATAGAAATATTAAAGGAGCGGCAATGAAAAAAAGTAAAGGATTCTCACTAATTGAATTAATAGTTGCAGTAGCTGTTATAGGTATCGCCCTAGGTGTAGGGACGAGATTGTTTGGTGTGAGTTTAAAATCCATGGGTGCTGGGCAAACACAGCAAGTTGCTTTTGAAGAAGCTCGCCTTGTAATGGATGATTTAAAAACAACCTTACGTTTTGCTAGCATGCCAACTTTAGATCCAAAAGAACCAACTAATACTAGCGAATCATTTAGTTATACAGCTAAGCACTTTGATAAACATACCGATATTAGCAATGGTAATGAAATAGAACGTATACGGATGATTAAATGGCTTAATGGTAATAAAAAACAAATTGAAATTAAAAAAACGGATGACGGAAAGGTTACTACGGTTATTTTTCCGAAAGACGAGAAAAATAGTGGCTTTAAAGGCGACGGTAGCGATTTTCCTGTAGTTTATGAAAAGTTTCTGGAAGTTGCAGGAGAAGAAGCTAATCTTTATACTATTACCCTTCCAGTTAAATTTAAATTTGAAAAAACAGAAAAAATTGATACCTTAAAAACAAGAGTTCATCCACGAATAGAAGAGCAAGAAGATCCTATTAAAGATATTCGTGAAAAATATATTGAAGCAGCAACAATTTTCCAAAAGGGTAAAAGCAACTATGGTTCTTTGACTCCACAAGAAAAAGCTATTTATGATGTTTTGATTACGTATGGCAGCTGGCTTAGCAATGATAATATTCTCAAATATTTATTTGCAGAAGTTTATGGAAATCAGTGGCCAACAATTTCATTAAGTTATGTGAAGAGAAGAGGAGATAGTAAAGTAACAGAAACTTTCTATATCAGGTCATATTGTGCAACACCAAATATTCCAGAAAATACTTTCTTGTTTGCATCAGCAAGCAATCAAGCAACAGGTAATTGGAATACAAATTTTGTTTATGATCACGATAATCGTAAGTGGTATCAATATGAACGTTGGCATAGTTCTTCTAGCAACCTAAATTTACAAGTGCTTTCCATAACAGACTTCAGATGGTTCAATGCAAGTACAAAATCTGGATATCCAGCAATACCATTCCCAGATTGGTTTAGAGATACAACAATTTATGACTGGGCAAATACTCCTGGTGGACATTGGATTCCATATTAATAAGTAAGCAGGTGAAATTATGAAATCACAAAAAGGCTCTATTGCTGCTATTACATTAGTTTTTGCTTTACTGCTACTTTTAGCGGGTGGCAGCTGGTTAATGTTGATGACGGTAGAGCAAACAGCTTCATCTTCTGATGAAACTGGGCAAAAAGCTTGGTATGCAGCAGAAGCTGGTCTTACAAGAGCTGTTTCACAACTAAAATATAATAATGCAAACTGGGACTGGCTTTCTACAAATGATAATTTTCCTGATAACAGTCAAACAGTGATGAATGATATAACTTCGTTACCAACAACTGTTATAACTGATAAAAATGGCGACTGGTATGCTGTTAGTGTTACTTTTGTAAAAGATGGAGTTAAACGTTATTTGGGAGCATCAGGCGTTGAAAAAGGTGATGTAGTAGGTTTTGATATTACAGCGGTAGGTTCTAGCAGAGGAACACGTAAAGTAATTAAAAAAAACATGACTATTACACCTGAAGATCCAGATGATACTGAAGAATATTCCGAAAAACCTGCACTACCTGGTGTAGTACAAACTGGCGGGAATATTACTGTAGAGAATACTTCGAACATAACGGGTGGTAATATTTACGCAAGTTCTATTACAGATAATACAGGTGGTGGATTAGGTAATGCTGCAAATGGCGGATCCTATTTATACCCAATCAAAACTCAAGTGCCAGCAGGTTTCTTCTCAGCTAGTAGTTATTCATTTGATGATGCGATTAGCAAAAACTGGACAACTGTTTTAGCTGCTGACAAGAAATATTATTGGGATGCCGGATCACAATATCAAGAGTGGAGTACTATTGATGCAAGCGCCGCAGGTGGAACCATCATCTACGTTGATAATTATGCTGCTGATTCTAGTATAAATATAACCTTTAATGGACCTGCAACAGGCAAACCAGTTACTTTAATTTTTAGTTCAACGAACAAAATTAGATTAGGGGGTAACTATACAGGCAAGGTTCGTATCATAACAAATGGCGATTTAAATTTAACAAATGCTTTTGGTGGTAGTGCGGGCATGTATATGATTGTTTCCAATGGTGATGTAATAATTGGCGATACTCCAACTAAAGCTTTACAGAAAACTTATGTTTCTTCCAACAAAAGTATTATTATTGAAAATAGTAGTGGCATCGTTGGTCAACTTTTAGCAAAAACTAGTGTGACGCTAAAAGGACCAGTAACCTATGACACAAGTGTTATGGATGACGTAAACTTTAAATTGCCAGCAGGCATGTATTAATAAAAACAAAAATCCCTGTTACTATTAAGTAACAGGGATTTTTTTAGGGTTTTGAAGTATGATAAATCCTATTTTTCAAGAATTAAGGGAAACATTATTTACCGAAATAACGGTTTAAAAGACCTTCGAAAGCTTTACCATGACGAGCTTCGTCACGAGCCATTTCATGAACTGTGTCATGGATAGCATCTAAACCTAATTCTTTAGCACGTTTAGCTAAATCAGTTTTACCCATAGTAGCACCGTTTTCAGCTTCAACACGCATAGCGAGGTTTTCTTTAGTAGAAGCAGTTACTACTTCACCAAGAAGTTCAGCAAATTTTGCTGCATGTTCAGCTTCTTCATAAGCAGCTTTTTCCCAGTATAAACCGATTTCTGGATAACCTTCACGATGAGCTACACGAGCCATTGCAAGGTACATACCAACTTCGCAGCATTCGCCATTGAAGTTAGCGCGTAAATCTTCTTTAATATCTTCAGGAACATCAGCAGCTACACCAATAACGTGTTCAGCAGCCCAAACTTTATCTCCACCTTGTTCTACAAATTTTGAACCAGGAGCTTTACATTGAGGACATTGTGCTGGAGCAGAATCTCCTTCATGAACATAACCACATACGGAACATACAAATTTTTTCATCTTAAATTCCTCCATTTTTATCTCTATTTTTATTTTGAAACAATAAAATGTTTCTTTATGATTTTATAATAGCACTTTAGAAAATATTTGTCAACGGATAATTATTATTAATTAGAAAAAAATAATTATCAATTATAATATGAAAAAAACTTGTAAAAATGCTAAAAAAAAGAGATAATAAGAATGGATATTTATGATTAAGAAAAGGCGGATGCATGGAAAATTCTAACGAATTAGAAAAAACATCTAAAAATGATAATAAATTTTTAAAAGGAACGTTAATTTTAACTATTTCCAGTATAGTAGTTAAGGTTATCGGTTCTTTGAATTGGATAATTCTCTCTAGAGTTATTGGTGGCGAAGGTATCGGCCTTTACCAAATGGGATTTCCAATTTATTTAATGGCAATTACCGTTTCTTCAGCAGGTATTCCAGTAGCTATTTCTATTATTACAGCAGAAAAAATAGCTATGAAGGACTTTGCGGGAGCGAAGCGGATTTTTAATGTGTCTTTAAGGTTTTTATTTTGCACAGGTTTAGTGTTTTCATCAGGTTTATATGTAGGCGCTGAGTGGCTCATTGACAATGGGTTTATACGTGATCCACGTGCTTATTATTCTATTGTAGCTTTGGCTCCAGCAGTTTTCTTTGTAACGTTCCTTGCTAGTTTTAGAGGTTATTTACAAGGCTGGCAAATAATGACGCCAACTGCAGTATCTGAAATAGTAGAACAATTATTACGCGTAGTAACGATGATTTTCTTTGCGAAACTATTCTTGCCAAAAGGTTTGGCAGCAGCTGCTGGTGGCGCGAGTATGGGTGCTGGTGTAGGTGCTTTTGGTGCACTGCTAGTTTTAATGTGGTTCTACCATAGATTAAAACAAAAATTAAAGACTAATTTAGCAGAGCAAAATCCTTTAGCTGTACATGAAGATGCTTGGACAATTGTTAAACGACTTTTAAAACTTGCATTGCCTGTATCTATGTCCAGTTTAATGCTTCCAATAGTTGCAAATTTCGACTTGCTAATAGTACCACAACGTCTAGAAGCAGCAGGTTTTAGCATAAGACAATCAACAGAGTTTTTCGGATATTTAACTGGTATGGCAGTACCGCTTGTGAATTTAGCTACTATTTTTACAGCAGCTCTTGCAATAAGCTTAGTGCCAGCAATTTCAGAAGCAAAAGCTTTGGGATTATTAGAAAATATTAAAAATAAAGTGCGTTTAGCTTTAAGAGTTACTTTAATAATAACTTTCCCTTGTTTTGTAGGATTATTTTTCCTTGCCGAAAAAGTTGCTGCCTTTATTTATAATGCACCAGGTGCAGCAGGCGCCATCCAAATGATGAGTGCGGGTATTTTACTTTTAGGTATTCACCAAGTTAGTACAGGGGTATTACAAGGTATCGGCAAAACTACAATACCAGTAATGAATATGATCATAGCAGCCTTTTTCAAAATTGGACTTAACTGGACTCTTACAGCTATTCCAAATTTAGGTATAAAAGGTTCTGCCCTTGCAACAGTAACTGATTTTGCTCTAGCAGCACTTTTAAATCTATTTTTTGTGTATAAATACACAGGCTATTGCCTCAATTTTAAAGTAATTATTAAACCACTTTTGGCAGCAGTAATAATGGGATTAATGCTACACTTCACTTTAGCATTTGCTGAAGGTTTAGGTGCTTGGTCTATTTTACTTAGTATGGCTGTAGCAGTGCCAACCTATGCTTTAACGCTTATTAGTATTGGTGGGATTACTGAAGAAGACCTCAACAACTTACCATTTATTGGTAGTAAAATTTTAATGATTGCTAAAAAAGTTGGTTGTTTTAAATAACATTTTTTTGACATAATTTGATTTTATAATTGAGAAAATGTTGATGTTTAAAAGTTAGAAAGGCTAGTAATGAATCAAGAAAATAATAATCAAGAAGAAGTGAAAACAGAAAATAAAGAAACCTTAAAACCACAAACTACTAAAAAAATAATAGTAGGTTTGGTAGCTTTTAGTGTGCTTATGACAGGGATAGCAGGCTTTTTTGGTTATAATTATTATAGTTTTAATAATGAGAGAGCAGCCTTTGAAGAATATAAAAAAAATAAAGAAGAACAAAATGCTAAACTGCAAACAATGTTAGAAGAAAATGAAAAGATGTTGCGTGATATGAGCGAGCTGCAGACTTTAGAAACTAAGTTGCGCCGCGCAGTTATTCGTAATACTGACGAGAAAACTTTTACTACTAATTTAGATAATGTTGCGCCAAGTGGAACCCAAAGTACCGATCCAAATTACCTAGGTAAAGGTGGTTCTAAAGATATGGATGGGAATATGGTAGCGGTTTTGGAAGTGCAAAATAAAAACCTTGCTAGCCAAATAGATACTAAGAAAACCCAGCTTACAGAACTTTTAGCAATTCTAGAAGGTGGCGGCGGTACTAGCAATTCTGTTTTCCCAGATTTGTGGCCAACTGTTAAAAATTCAGTTATTAGTTCTAATTATGGTGGTAGAATAGATCCTGTTGCTGGCGGTGGCGATTGGCATACAGGTCTTGATATAGCAGCAGATTTCGGCGAACCAGTTTTCGCAAGCGCAATGGGTACAGTAGAAGTAGCTGGCTGGAATGGTGGCTATGGACGTTATGTAAAAATTGACCATGGTAATGGTTATGGCACTGCTTATGGACATATGAGTGCTATTGCTGTTGAACCTGGACAAGTAGTAAGAAAAGGTGAAGTAATAGGTTATGTAGGTAGCAGTGGTTACAGTACAGGCCCTCATATTCACTTTGAAGTGTTTGTTGATGGTAATTTTGTTGATCCAACTTATTTGTTGAAAATTGGAAATAGATAAATCATAAAAGCTCCATAGTGTGAACTATAGAGCTTTTTGTGTCTAACTTAGATGATATAATTTAGTAGTATAAAATAAGAGGGGGAGTTAACATGGAGAATTTAGGGCTTATTATTTTAATAATTTGCATTGTGCAAATAGTTTTAAGCATTTTTATTTACATGAAATTACAAGCTAAAGCTAATGATAATAGTAATATTCTTATTCAAAATGAAATTACTAATTTAAGGGAAGAACTTAAAGAATCCTTAGAAGGCTTTGGTAATACAAGTGCTAGCAATGCTAAGCAAATTTACGAGATGCAAAAAGAACATCTAGAATTATTAGCAAAAAGCTTACAAGAAAAATCTGAACATGCAAGCAAAATTCTTAATGGTACCTTAGATAATGTAGACAAGAGTCTAAAGGATATGCAAGCAGAAAATAATCGTAAACTTGATGAAATGCGTAATATCGTGGATGAGAAATTACAAAAAACTTTAAATGACCGTATGACAGAATCCTTTAAACAAGTTAGTGATCGTCTCGAACAAGTGCATAAAGGACTTGGGGAAATGCAAACTTTAGCTCAAGGCGTTGGCGACCTTAAAAAAGTTATGAGTAACGTTAAGTCCCGAGGTATTTTAGGGGAAATTCAATTAGGTGCAATTTTAGAGGAAATTTTATCGTCTAATCAATACGAAAAGGAAATACCAACTAAAAAAGGTAGTGCTGACCGTGTTGAATATGCTGTTAAATTACCAGTTGAAGACGGGTTTATCTATTTGCCAATAGATGCTAAATTCCCTGGTGATACTTATGGAAAATTGCGTGATGCTTATGAAAATGGTGACCCCGCTGAAATTGAAACTGCTGCAAAAGCTTTAGTTGCAGTTCTTAAATCAGAAGCAAAAGATATTAGTTCTAAATATATCGATCCACCACATACTACAGATTTCGCAGTAATGTTTTTACCATTTGAAGGTCTTTATGCAGAAGCTGTTAATCGAGGTATGATTGAAATTTTGCAAAAAGATTATCACGTTAATCTTGCAGGCCCTAGCACTATGGCAGCATTGCTTAATAGCTTACAAATGGGCTTCAGAACCGTTGCGATTCAAAAGCGCAGTGGAGAGGTTTGGAAAGTTTTATCAGCTGTTAAAACAGAGTTTGGGAAGTTTGAGAATTCCCTTAAAAAAACGCAAGAGCATTTGCGTAAAACTAATAACGAGCTAGATAATTTAGTAGGCACAAGAACTCGTATGATGCAATCTAAACTTAGAAGTCTTTCTGAATTAGATTCTGTGGAATCAGAAAAAATTTTAGAACTAGATAAACCATTTTATGACGATGAAGATGAAAAATAACGTAAAAAAAGCAAGTAGCTTAGCTACTTGCTTTTTGTTTTGTAATTATTTACCAGTTAAACGTTTAATGATTTCTTGATAAGCTTCTTCGATGTTGCCGAGATCACGACGGAAACGATCTTTATCAAGTTTTTCATTAGTATCCCAGTCCCAAAGACGGGAAGTATCAGGAGTGATTTCGTCAGCAAGAATAACTTTACCGTCTTTATCTACACCAAATTCTAATTTAAAGTCGATTAAACGAACTTTTCTTTCAGCAAGGAATGCTTTAAGAATATCGTTGATTTTAAGAGCCATTGCTTTAAGTTCAGCAACTTGTGCATCTGTAGCTAATTTAAAAGCTTCAGCATAGTCAGCGTTAATCATAGGATCGTTAAGAGCATCATCTTTATAGTAGAATTCTACGATAGGACGAGCAAGAACATAACCTTCTTCAACACCCATTTTAGTAGCAAGGCTACCAGCAGCAATGTTACGCGTAACAACTTCCATAGGGATGATAGTTACTTTTTTGCATAATGCTTCTCTATCACTGAGTTTTTCGATTTGATGATGAGGAATACCGTTTTTGCCTAAAAGGTCAAAAAAGAAAGAAGTAATGGTATTGTTCATGATACCTTTATCTACGATAGTTCCTTTTTTAGCGCCATTTCCAGCAGTAGCGTCATCTTTATAATAGATAACAACTTCATTAGGATTATCTGTTTCAAATATTTTTTTTGCTTTGCCTTCATACAACATATTAGCCATGTTTTTTAACCCCTTTTTTAATGTTTTTTTATAAAAATAATGATATTTTGAGTTTATATATTAAGTTTATATGTTTAAGACAACCTTGTCAATTAGAAGAAAAAATAATTTTCTGGCTGTAATAGGGATAAAATAAAAAAGCTGTAAGAAGGCATAAAAACTAAGGTTTCAAAAAAAATCAAAAAAACTATTTACAAAAAAAAGAAATTAGTTTATAATTTCCACATAGACAACAAAGATGTTGTGGAAGAAATTCCATGCGCCTCTGTTGTCTATTTTGTTTTTCACAATAAACAAATATAGAAAACATCATAAAATGATGGAAAAGTATTAAAAAAAAGATAAATTTGGGAGGGAAAGAATTATGTCTAATGTACAAAAAATGTTTGGTAGTTTAGTTTTCAATGAAACAGTAATGAAAGATCGTTTGCCAACTGCTACCTACAAAGCATTCAAAAATGCAGTATTTAAAAGTGAACCTTTGGATTTACCAATCGCTAATATCATTGCAAATGCAATGAAAGATTGGGCTTTAGAAAAAGGTTGCACTCATTTCACTCATTGGTTCCAACCAATGACTGGCATTACTGCCGAAAAACATGAAAGTTTTATCACTCCAACCGCTGATGGCCGTGTAATCATGGACTTCTCCGGTAAAGAATTGATTCAAGGTGAACCTGATGCATCAAGTTTCCCATCTGGCGGACTTCGTGCAACATTTGAAGCTCGTGGCTATACTGCATGGGATCCAACTTCTTATGCATTCATTAAAGATGATTGCCTTTGCATTCCAACAGCATTCTGTTCTTATACTGGTGACGTTCTTGATAAAAAGACTCCACTCATCCGTTCAATGAATGTAATTGATAAAGCAGCAAGAAGAGTATTAGATATTTTAGGAAATCCTTCAGAAAAAGTAGTAAGTACTGTTGGTCCAGAACAAGAATACTTCTTAGTAGATAAAGTTCTTTGGGAACAACGTAAAGACTTAGTATATACTGGCCGTACTTTATTCGGCGCACTTCCTCCAAAAGGACAAGAAATGGAAGATCATTACTTTGGTATTATTAAACCTCGCGTAATGGCATTTATGAAAGAATTAGATGAAGAACTTTGGAAATTAGGCGTTCTTGCTAAAACAGAACATAATGAAGTTGCTCCAGCGCAACATGAATTAGCACCTATTTTCACAACCACAAACGTTTCTGCTGACCATAACCAATTAATGATGGAATTCATGAAACGTATTGCAATTAAACATGGGTTAGTTTGTTTATTACATGAAAAACCATTTGCAGGAGTAAATGGTAGTGGTAAACACAACAATTGGTCCTTATCCACTGCAGAAGGTGAAAACCTTTTAGAACCAGGTAAAGATGCAAGCAGTAACTTACAATTCTTAGTATTCCTTGCAGCAATTATTAAAGCTGTTGATGAATATCAAGATATGTTACGCGTATCTGTTGCAAGTGCTGGTAATGATCACCGCCTTGGTGCAAATGAAGCACCACCTGCAATTGTATCTATGTTCTTAGGTAGTGAATTGACAGCAGTGTTAGAAGCTATCGAAAGTGGCAAAAAATTCAATTCCAAAACTGGCTTACAAATGAAAGTTAGTGGAGATACTATTCCAGCATTAACTAAAGATAATACTGATAGAAACCGTACTTCACCATTTGCTTTCACTGGTAATAAATTTGAGTTCCGTATGTTAGGTTCTCAAGCATCAATTTCTGGTTGTAACATTGTATTAAATACAATCGTAGCAGAAACTTTAAATGAAATTGCTGATAAACTTGAAAATGTATCTGATGTAACTACTGCAGCTAAAGCAGTTGTTAAAAAGATTGTTAAAGATCATAAACGCATCATATTCAACGGAGATGGTTATACTGACGCTTGGGTTAAAGAAGCTGCTAAAAGAGGCCTCTTAAATCTCAAATCTACTCCAGAAGCATTACCATATATGGAAAGCAAAAAGAATATTGCTTTATTCAAAAAACACGGTATCTTCACTGAAGCTGAAACAAAATCTCGTGTAGAAATCTTGTTTGAATGCTATAACAAAACTTTAAACATTGAAGCATTAACAATGGTTGAAATGTCTTACAAAGATATTTTACCAGCAGTTAATGACTACTTAAAAGATCTTACAACTACTGCTACTAATAAAAAAGCATTGGGCGTAAAATCTAAAGCAGATATCGCTTTAATCAATAAAGTAAGCGCAGCCGTAGATGATATGTATGCTAATCTTGAAGCATTAGAAAAAGCTCTTGCAGCAGCAGAAAAAATTGCTGATGTTAAAAAAGCAGCTAACGCTTATCATGACAAAGTATTCGCAGCAATGGCTAAATTACGTACATCTGCTGATCTTGTAGAAACTTTACTTGGCGATGCATATTCTCCATATCCAACTTACGGCGAACTTTTATACGGCGTAAACGAATAATAAATAATATAAAGCGTTCAAGAAACCTAGTTTCTTAAGAGGGCTAAATGAGGGGACATCCTCGGATGTCAAAGATAAGTACACAAAGTGGTGTACCCTAGTTTTGGGGTACACCACTTTTATTTAAATAAATAATCCATTGGGAAAATATAATTTGAGGGGGCTTTAATTATGTATGTATCAGCGGACACCATATGGGTGTTAATAGGGGCGTTTCTAGTATTCTTCATGCAACCAGGGTTTGCAATGGTAGAAGCAGGGTTTACTCGTGCAAAAAATGCCGGCAACATTGTTATGAAAAACTTTATGGACTTGGCATTAGGTAGTATTGTTTTCTGGGTTATTGGTTTTGGTTTAATGTTTGGTGAGGATATCAGTGGGATGATAGGTTCACCAGATTTCTTTGTGCAAAATGATTACGGTGATACTTATCCATCAATGGCATTCTTTATTTTCCAAACCGTATTTTGTGCAACAGCAGCAACAATCGTTTCTGGTGCAATGGCAGAAAGAACAAAATTCTTAGTATATTGTTTCTATTCAGTAATCTTAAGCGCAATTATTTATCCTATTTCAGGTCACTGGATCTGGGGTGGTGGATGGTTAGCTGAAATGGGCTTCCATGATTTTGCAGGTTCTACTGCAGTTCATATGGTAGGTGGTGTTGCAGCTCTTGTAGGTGCAAAAATTCTTGGACCTCGTATTGGTAAATACAATGCAGACGGAACACCAAATGCTATTCCTGGACATAACTTAACAATGGGTGCACTTGGTGTATTTATTCTTTGGTTTGGTTGGTTTGGATTCAATGGTGCTTCTACAGTATGTGCTACTGGCGACGAAGCTCTTGTATCTATGAGTACAATTTTTGTAACAACTAATATGGCAGCAGCTGCAGCTGCTGCAACAACAATGCTTTTCACTTGGTTACGTTATGGTAAACCAGATGTATCCATGACTCTTAATGGTGCATTGGCTGGTCTTGTTGGTATCACTGCAGGTTGTGATGCTGTAAGTGTTGCTGGTTCTTTTGCAATCGGTGTAATTTGCGGTATCGTTGTAGTATTAGCAGTTGAATTTGTTGATAGAGCGTTAAAAGTTGATGATCCTGTAGGTGCAGTAGCAGTTCATGGTGTTTGTGGTGCACTTGGTACTATCCTAGTAGGTGTATTCTCCTTAGAAGAAGGTATTCTTTATGGTGCTAGCTCTGATCTTTTAGTAACTCAAACTATTGGTGTAGCTACAGTAGCAATTTATGTAGCAGTTACTATGGGTATGGTGTTTAAAGTATTAGATTCCACTTTTGGACTTCGCGTTAGCGAAAAAGAAGAAATCAGCGGTCTTGATTTAGAAGAACATGGTTTAGAAAGCAGTTATGCTGACTTTATGCCAACAACTGATGAACACTTCACTCCAGCAGCTATTCCAGTAATTGATATTAAAATCCCTGAAGTTACAGCGGCAGCTCCGTTGCCAGATGGCTCACATAAACTTAGTAAAATTGTTATTATCACAAGTCAAATTCGCTTTGATGCATTGAAACTTGCTCTTGATAAATTAGGTATCACTGGTATGACTGTAACTAAAGTATTAGGTTATGGTATTCAAAAAGGTAATACAGAAATTTATCGTGGTGCAGAAGTACAATCTCACTTATTACCAAAAGTAAAAGTAGAACTTGTAGTGTCTGAAATTCCAGTAGCAGCAGTTGTAGAAGTTGCTAAACAAGTTCTTTACACTGGTAAATATGGCGATGGTAAAATCTTTGTTTATAACGTTGAAGAAGTTGTTAAAATTCGTACTGGTGAAACTGGTTACGATGCTTTACAAGATTTCCCTATCGAAGAAAAGTAATAGTTTATATACTCCTCAAAGGTGTCTTGGCTTTTGCCGAGGCACCTTTCTCCATTTATGCTTAGAGCAAACTTTAAGGAATAAGCTAGAAATTGTGATATAATAAAAAAAGGAGAGTTCAAAAAAACAAGATGAAGTTGGAGGGATAATATGTTAAAGGTAACATTAGGAAAAACTGGCATCACAGTAAATAAAAACGGTTTTGGTGCCTTACCAATTCAAAGGATTTCAAAAGAAGAAGCAGGAAAACTTTTGCGCAAAGCTTATGATAACGGCGTTACTTACTTTGATACAGCAAGAGCATATACAGATAGTGAAGAAAAAATAGGTTATGCACTTAGTGATGTGCGTAAAGATATTTTTATCGCTACAAAAACAATGGCACAAACTGGAGAAGATCTCGTAAAAGATCTAGACACTAGTTTAAAAAATTTAAAAACTGATTATATAGATATATATCAATTCCATACACCTAATTTTGTACCAAGACCAGGTGGTGCAGACGGACTCTATGATGCTGCTTTAAAAGCACAAGAAGAGGGAAAAATTCGTTTCATTAGTATTACCAATCATAAATGGCAAGTTGCAGAAGAAGCAATTGAATCAGGTTTATTTGCTACCTTACAATTTCCATTTTCTTATTTAGCAAGCGAAAAAGAATTTATGCTTGCACAAAAATCCAAAGAAAACAACATGGGCTTTATTGCAATGAAAGGCATGTCAGGAGGGCTTATAACTAATTCTAAAGCTGCCTATGCTTTCATGGCGCAGCATGATCATGTTTTACCTATTTGGGGCGTACAAAAGGAATCTGAGCTAGATGAATTTTTAAGTTATCAAACTAATCACCCAGAATTAGATACAGAATTAAAAGCTATTATTGCTAAAGACCAAGAACAACTTATTGGTGGTTTCTGTCGTGGTTGTGGTTATTGCATGCCTTGTCCAGCTGGTATTACTATACCGCTTGCAGCACGCATGAGTTTAATGCTTAGAAGAGCTCCGGTAGAAATATTTACTACTCCAGAAATTCAAGAAAATATGGCGAAGATAGATGATTGTATGCATTGCAATAAATGTAAAAGTCATTGTCCATATGGATTAGATATTCCAACTTTATTAAAAGCAAATTATGAAGACTTTAAAACTTTTATAAAATAAAAAAGAAACCAGAATGCCTAGGCATTCTGGTTTTTTATGTAATATTATTTAATTAAGCTCATACCAATTTCTAATGCTTTCTTATTAGCTTCTTCGGTTCCTTTAGGAACTTTTGCAAGGACAGCTTCTATAATAGAAGCATCACTTACAACGCCGGTAAGTTTAACAATAGCACCAAGTGCAATGATATTAGCAAATAAAGATTTGCCAAGTTCTTCTTTTGCACTATGAGTAATAGGAAGAGCATAGATTTTACCGGTAAAGCCAGGTACATTTTGTACGAAAAGGCTATCAGTAATAACAATACTATTTGGTCCTAAATCATTAGTATATTTATTAGCAGCTTCTTGACTCATTACAAGTAAAGTGTCAGGGCAAGTTACTTTGCCAAAGTGAATAGTTTCATCTGAAATGATAACTTCAGCTTTGGAAGAACCACCACGAGCTTCTGGACCATAAGATTGAGATTGGATAGCTAATTTACCATCTAAAAGAGCTGCTTCAGCTAAGATTATGCCGGCAGTAATTAATCCTTGCCCACCGGTACCGGATAAACGTAATTCATGTTTCATATTATTTACCCCCCTGTGCAGTCTTAATAATACCGTCATAAGCGTCAGTATATTCTTGTTTGCTTGTATCGTGGTGAAGAACGCCAATAGGGAACTTGCCTTCTTTTTGTTCGTCAGTCATTTTATCCCAAGCTGCAAGAGGCACGCCATGATCACGTTGCCATTTCATCATATCAGCAGGGCCACCCATTTTGTTTTGACGACCAAAAGAAATTGGGCAAGCAGAAACTGCTTCAATAACGCTAAAGCCTTTGTGAGCAATACCTTGTGCAATTACATCAGCAAGGATTTGTGCGTGGAAAGTAGTAGCCCTAGCAACAAAAGTTGCACCAGCAGCTTTCACAAGTTCAGGAATATTAAAAGCTGGCTCAATAGTTGTATAAGGAGCTGTAGTAGCTTTAGAATGAATAGGCGTTAGTGGGGAATATTGTCCACCTGTCATACCGTAAATATTATTATTGAAAATAACAACAGTTAAATCAATGTTGCGACGAGCAGCATGGATAATGTGATTACCACCGATAGCAGTTGAGTCACCATCACCAGTTACTACAATAACATTCAAACGAGGATCCCCCATTTTTACGCCAGAGGCAATAGGGATCGCACGACCGTGAAGAGTATTTGCTGTATTAAAATCAAGATAACCAGATGCACGACTTGAGCAACCGATACCGCTAATAACAGCAACATCGTCTTTTGCAAGTTCGAGTTTGTCAATTGCTTTAACAATAGCACCTGTAACTATACCGTTACCGCAACCAGGGCACCAAATATGAGGTAAGCGACCTGGACGGAAATATTTTTCAACCAATTTTTCCATAGTCATAATAATCGTCTCCTCTCTATTTGTTAGCCATAGCTTTTTTTATTTCATCTAAAAGTTCTTGTGGAGTAGCAGCTTCGTTATCGTATTTACCATAAAGGTGAACAGGAACTTTGCCAGCAACAACACGTTCTACTTCAAGAACATATTGACCACAGTTAAGTTCGTGAACGAGGATACCATTAACTTTTTCAGCAAGTTCTTTAACTTGTTTTTCGGCAAATGGCCAAATAGTGATAGGGCGAACAAGTCCAACTTTGAGACCTTCTTTGCGAGCCATATCTACAGATTCATAAGCAGTACGAGCAGCACCACCAAATGCGATTACAGCAAATTCTGCATCTTCCATTTTATAATTTTCTACTTGTACAATATCATCTACATTGTTTTCGATTTTTGCACGTAGGCGATTTTGAGCTGCAAGTGTAGCTTCAGGAGTTCCTTTAGGGAAACCTGTTTCGTCATGTACAAGGCCAGTTACATGCCAACGATAACCACTACCAAAAGCCGGCATGGCTGGAACAAGACTTTCGTCCACACTATAAGGCAAGAATTTTTCTGGCGGAACAGTTGGTTGTTTACGTTCTGCTTGAGGAATATCAGCATAAGTATCTGGAAGTTCTATTTTTTCGCGCATGTGACCAATAACTTCATCCATAAGAAGAATTACTGGGACACGATATTTTTCGCTTAAAGCATAAGCTCTTAAGGTTAAATCAAAGCATTCAGGAACACTAGCAGGAGTAAGCGCAATGAGCCAGTGATCTCCGTGAGTTCCCCAACGAGCTTGCATTATTTCACCTTGAGATGGGGAAGTAGGTTGACCTGTAGATGGTCCGACACGTTGTACATCTACAATAACCATAGGAATTTCTGAAGAACAAGCCATACCGATAAATTCTTGTTTTAAAGAAAAACCAGGGCCACTTGTTGCAGTCATAACTTTTTTGCCAGTTAAAGCTGCACCAACGATAGCACCGATACCAGCGATTTCATCTTCCATTTGCATGAATTTGCCGCCAACTTCAGGAAGTCGCTCTGCTAATTGCTCAGCAATTTCCGTGGATGGAGTAATAGGGTAGCCGCCAAAAAATTTTACGCCAGCAGCAATAGCACCTTCAACTACTGCTTGGTTCCCTTGCAATAATAAAATTTTAGACATTTATTTCTCCTCCTTCACCACATTGATAGCAAAATCAGGGCAACGTAATTCGCATTGGCCACATTTTATGCAACTAGCATCATCCAAAACTTCTATTTTTTCTATTTCAGAAACTTTTAAAATTTGTTTTGGACAGAATGCTGCACAAATCCCGCAACCTTTGCACCGTTCAGTATAAATCTTTAGATTCATAGTTAAAATCCCTCCTTATTAAATTTAAAAATTTTCATATTATATATAACTCCACCTTATATTATATCTTAAAAAGAGTAGAGATTAAAGAAAAATATTTTTTAAGTATGGAAATTTTTGTAAAGAAAATATATAATGAACATATAATATTTATTAGGAGCAAATTTATGGCAGAAAATACAACTGAGTTTAGCAAAAGAGAAAGAATCCTTTTGGCAGCAGAAGAAGTTTTTTCTAGACAAGGCTATGTGCAAGCTAAAGTAGACGATATAATGACTTTAGCAGATGTAGGCAAGGGAACTATTTACAATTATTTTGGCAATAAAGAACAATTATTTTATCATTTGATAGAAGAACGCCATCATAAATTGCTAGATAAACTACATGCTGTAGATAAGAAAAAGTCTTTTTTAGAAAAATTTTCAGAGATGCTGTATATTTGGGTGAATTTTTTAGAAGATAATATTGTTTTATGGCAAGTTTTAGTATTTGAAATGACTGGCAGCAATAAAGGTTATTTTGCTTTTCGAAATGGTGATAAATGGGAATTTCACACTAGCTGGGGTGATTTGCCTACTAAAGAAGAACAAGATATTTTAGTGCGCTATTATAGTATACTCAATGAAGAAGTTAAAATATTTGAAGAGTTGTTATGTGAAGGGCAAAAAGAAAAAGTTATCGATAAAGATATAAATATTCATCCTTGCTCAAGAGATTTATTTTTTGGAGTAATGATGAGAGTATTCCATTTAAGGAAATTTAACAAAACTATTACTCAAAAAGAATACGCAGAGTTAGTTGTAAAAAACTTTTTGTACGGTATAGCTGCAAAATAAAAAGACCGATGCTTAGCATCGGTCTTTTTTATTAGAATACAGGAACTACTGCACCTTTATATTTTTCTAGGATGAACTTTTTAACACTTTCAGTATTAAGTGCTTTTGAAAGAGTTTGAAGTTCTGGTCTATTTTCGTCGCCTTTACGAATAGCAACGATATTTACATAAGGAGATTCGCCAGCTTCGGTGAATAAGGAAGCTGTAGTAGGATTTAGGTTTGCTTCCATTGCAAAGTTAGCATTGATAACGCTTAAATCAACATCGTCTAAAGAACGAGGCAAAAGAGCAGCTTCGATTTCTACAAATTGTAAGTTGTTAGGATTTAAAGTAATATCTCCTACAGTACCATTAACACCAACACCTTCTTTTAATTGGATAAGTTTAGCACTTTGTAAAAGATTAAGAGCACGACCACCATTAGTTGGATCATTTGGAATTGCTATTTTAATTCCGTTAGTGATATCTCCAATAGCTTTGAGCTTTTTAGAATAGATACCCATTGGCTCGATGTGAACTTTAGTGAAAGAAGCTAATGGTAAATTTCTATCTTTAACAAAAGATTCTAAATATGGAATATGTTGGAAGTAGTTAGCATCAAGTTCTTTATCGGCAAGAGCTAAGTTAGGTTTAATATAATCAGCAAACTCAATAACTTCAAGGTTAATACCTTGTTTTGCAAGTTCAGGTTTTACAAAATTTAAGATTTCTGCATGTGGAACAGCTGTAGCACCTACTTTAATAGTTTTAGAGTCTTTGCTAGCTTCTTTTTTATCAGAACTACCACCACAACCAGCGATAGTAAGTGCTGCTACACATAAAACAGCAATAAGTGTTAATAATTTTTTCATAATATTCTCTCCTCTATTATAGGTCTAATTATTTCCACGCAGGAAGAATTGTACCTTTAAATTGTTCTAAAATAAATTTTTCGTTTTCAGGTGATTGATAGATTTTTTTAAGAGTTGCAATGCGTGGATCATTTAAATTAGATTCTTTAGTAACAAAGATATTAACAAAAGGATTTTTAGAATCTTCTAAGATAATAGAATCACTGCTTGGATTTAAACCAGCTGGAATTGCATAGTTAGCATTGATTACAGCAACAGTTAAGTCTGGAAGGCTACGCGGAATAGTAGCAGCATCAAGTTCAGAGAATTTAAGGTTTTTAGGATTTTCAGTGATATCTGCTACAGAAGTAGTAACATCATTGATATCTTTAACTTTGATTAAACCAGCATGAGCAAGAACTAAAAGTGCGCGCCCACCATTTGATGGATCGTTTGGAATACCAACTACAGCACCATTAGGAATTTCTTCGCCTTTTTTTACTTTTTGAGAATATACAGCCATTGGGAAGTTAACTGTTTTGAAAACTTCTTTTAAATCAAATTTAGGCTCTTTTTTAAGAGTAGCTACAAGGTAAGGAGCATGTTGCATGCTATTAGCAAAAAGCTCGCCTTGGAAAAGAGCTACGTTAGGAGTTACATAATCAGCAAATTCAACAACTTCAACATTAAGGTTTTCTTTAGCTGCTAATTTTTTTACATTATCCATGATTTCAGCATGAGGACCAGCAGTTACACCAATTTTGATAGGAGCATCAGCTTTAGGAGCTGCTGCTTTTTTTTCGCCGCCACCGCAGCCGATTGTTAAGAACGTGCTAACGCAAAGAGCACTAGCGATTAAAATTTTAGTTAATTTATTCATTTTAATTTCCTCCATATATTACGATTATAATTTTGATTTATTTAATTTTCTAGAGCAGAAGTTGCCTAGAGATTGCATTGCTTGAACCATAACTATAAGCACGATAACTGTTGTTACCATAACTTCTGTTTGGAAACGTTGGTAACCATAGCGAATTGCTAAATCTCCAAGCCCACCACCACCAAGAGCACCAGCCATTGCAGAGTAACCAATAAGACTGATTATTGCAAGAGTGATACCAAGAACTATAGAGTGGAGTGATTCAGGAAGAAGCACTTTGCGAATGATTTGCATTGGACTTGCGCCCATTGCTTGAGAAGCTTCAATAACACCATGATCGATTTCAAGGAGAGATGACTCAATGATACGAGCAATAAAAGGTGCTGCACTAATTGTTAGAGGTACGATTGCTGCGGTAGTTCCTATGGAAGAACCAACAAGAATTCTTGTAACAGGAATGATTGCTACCATTAAGATAATGAAAGGAGTTGAACGGGTTGCATTAACAATAGCTCCTAGAATACCGTTGATTGCAGCGTTTGGCAAAATATGATCTTTACGAGTTACTGTTAAGATAATGCCAAGGGGGATCCCTATTAGGGACGCAAGTACTGTTGATGCAAGGACCATATAGCATGTTTCCCAGAAAGATTTAACTAACAATGCGACTAACTCAGGAGACATAACCCATCACCTCCAATCTTAAGTGTGCGGTTTCTAAATAAGCAATAGAACTTTCTAAAGCTGCTTTATCACCGGAGATTTCAATAATTAAAGTTCCATAAGGCATTTCTTGAAGATAATCAATGTTGCCATAAAGAATATTAACATCAACTTCATATTTGCGAATCATACCAGAAACTACAGGATCGCCAGCGCTGTTGCCGAGGAAGTGTAATTTAGTTATGAGTTTTGCACCATCAAAGTAATGATCTTTTACATCTGCTGGATTAAAGATAGCAGGTAAAGAAGCATTGCTAACAGTTTTTACAAATTCTTTGGTAGTTTCTGTTTGAGGATTTGTAAATACAGTAAATACGGAACCTTCTTCAATAATATGACCAGCTTCTATAACAGCAACACGGTCACAAATTTCTTTAACTACCTCCATTTGGTGAGTAATTAAAACGATAGTAAGATTCATTCTTTTATTAATGTCTTTAAGCAAAGTCAAAATAGATTGAGTTGTTTGTGGATCAAGAGCAGAAGTTGCCTCATCACACAAAAGCACTTTTGGATTACTTGCAAGAGCTCTTGCAATACCAACACGTTGTTTTTGTCCGCCAGAAAGTTGGCTAGGATAATAATTTGCTCTATCTTCTAATTGAACTAATTCAAGAAGAGGAGTAACTCTTTTTGCGATTTCTTCTTTAGATAAACCTTGTATTTCTAAAGGAAAGGCAACATTATCAAAAACAGTACGAGACGCAAGGAGATTGAAATGCTGAAAAATCATACCGATATTTTGGCGAGCTTTACGAAGTTCGGAGTCGCTCATAGAAGTAATATCTTCTCCATCTATAAAAACTTTGCCGCCTGTAGGTACTTCAAGCATATTAAGGCACCTTATAAGAGTAGATTTGCCTGCACCAGACAAGCCGATAATTCCAAAAACTTCACCAGCGTTGATCTCTAGGTTTGTTGCTTTCAAAGCGTGGATGTCACCAGCTTTACTGTAGTAAGTTTTTTCTACATTAACTAACTTAATCATAATTACGTCCTTTCTAAATAGCTAAGCTATTTGTTTTCGTTCACCAGATAAGATAAAAAACTCTTCACACAGGTGAAGAGTTAATATGTCATATATCAGCTTCATCTGTCGGAATAACTTCCGTTGGATTTGGCACCGTTCACTCTCTTAGTGTGGTTGCCGTAGCTTCACAGGGCCAATCCCTCAGCTACTCTTGATGAACAATTTTAAGTTATAGGACAATAATACATATAATCTTGAAACTTGTCAATAGAAAAATTGAAAAAGAATAAAAATTTTTTTGAGAAAAAACTTGACTTTCGCAAGATAAAGTGATAAATTGTGAAAAGGTAATGAATTTACCAATAAAAATTAGGAGGAATTATCATGGCAAAAAATGTAAGAGACGGATTGACAGATCAATTATTGGAGGCGCTATTATCTCTAAAAAACACAGAAGAATGCTACGCATTTTTAGAAGATGTTTGTACTATCAGCGAATTAAAAGCACTTAGTCAACGTTTAGAAGTTGCTAAAATGTTAGATGCTGGCGAAAAGTACGAAGATATCGTTAAGAAAACTGGCGCAAGTACAGCTACAGTATCTAGAGTAAAACGTTGCTTATTCTATGGTGCAGACGGTTATGCAATCGTATTGAAAAACATGAAAAATAAGAAATAGCTAAGGAGAAGAACATGGCTAGCAAATTGTTGCAAGTACCTTATGGAACTAGGGATATTCTTCCTGAAAATATGAGGTTAAAAAGAAAAATAGAAAATAATATTGCAGAAACTTTTACTAAATGGGGATATTCAGAGGTGCAAACACCTACTTTTGAATATCTAGATACTTTTAGTGCTAGCGGTGATATTTCCGAAAGCAATTTCAAATTTTTGGATCGCAACAACAATATCTTAATGTTGCGTACAGATATGACTACGCCAATTGCGCGTTTAGTAGCAACGAGATTAGATGCTACTAATGTAAATAGACTTTCATATAGGGCACAGCTTTTTAGATATGAAGAAGCTCAAGTTGGTAGACAATGCGAATTTACTCAAGCAGGGATAGAAATGATGGGCGGAGCTGGTGCAGCAGCAGATGCTGAAGTATTAGCTTTGGCGGTAAATGCTTTACTAGAAGCAGGCTTAAAAGATTTCACTATAAGCATGGGACAAATTAATTTCATCGAAGGTTTAACAGAACAAGCAAAGTTAACTGCAGCTCAAGCAGAAACTGTTAAACAGTATCTTATTACTAAAAATGTGGTAGGTCTTGAAGAAGTAATAAATGAAAATAATATAGACGAAAGTCTAACAGATATTTTTAAAGAATTGTTATTTTTACATGGCGGGGAAGAGCTTTTGGCTAAGATGCGTCAAAAGAACTTAAATAAAAAATCTTTAGCTGCCATTGAGAACTTACAAGAAATATACGATTTATTAAAAATATATGGTATTGAAAAATATATTACCTTTGATTTAGGTTTAATACGTGATATGGAATATTACACTGGTATGCTCTTTGAAGGTTTTACTGCTCATATGGGTTACTCCATTATAGGTGGAGGACGCTATGATAGTATGATGACAAGTTTCGGAAAACCTTTACCAGCAACTGGTTTTGCAATAGGAATAGAACGCATTATGCTTGCTTTAGAAAGATTAGAAGACGCTAAGAAAATATTAGAATTTGATGTATATCTAGGTTATGCAGAAGAAAAATTAGCAGCTGCGATTAATAAATGTAACGAATTAAGAGCAGCAGGCAAAACAGTTTGCATGGCTGTAGCTCCTGAAAGCAAGGAACTAGCAAAAGAAACACAAACTAAACAAAAGTGTCGCAACTTTGAATACATGGAATAAGATTTAGGAGGAAATATAAAGCTAGGCTTTATATAAACTAAGATGGATTATATTACGATAGCATTGCCTAAAGGAAAACTTTTTAAAAGATCCGTAGAACTTTTAGAAAAAGTAGGCTATACAGCAGAAAATTTAAGTGAAGATTCAAGAAAATTAGTTATTAGTAATGATGAAACCAAAGTGCGTTTCATCATTACTAAAACTGTTGATTTACCTACTTATGTTGAGTATGGCGCAGCAGATATTGGCATTATTGGCAAAGATGTTTTGCTTGAAGAACAAAAAGATGTCTACGAATTATTAGATTTAAAATATGGTAAATGTCGCTTGATGCTTGCAGTTCCAGAAGCAATGCAAAAGCCTAAAATAACAGATTACGCACACTTAAGAGTTGCTACTAAATATCCAAATTGTGCCAAAGAATATTTTGATAATCTAGGCATCCAAATGGAGATTATTAAACTCAACGGTTCTATTGAATTAGGACCATTAATTGGGCTATCTGAACTTATTGTAGATATTGTAGAAACAGGAACTACTCTTAAAGAAAATAAACTTCTAGAAGTAGATAGTATCTATACTGCTACAGCACGCTTAATCGCAAATAGAGTAAGTTTTAAATTAAAATTTGAAAGATTGCATAAATTAGTAGAAGATTTACGCCGAGTAATGCAAGAGGAGGGGAAATAATGAAATTTGTAGATGCAAGAGCAATGTCTGGAGAAGAGATTGCAGCACTATTAAATAAAAAAGCTTTCGATGAATGCGAACTTTCTCCTAACGTGCAAAAAGGTGTTACGGAAATGTTTGGAGCGCCTTTAACTGCAGCCCAAGTAGTAGATAAAATTGTTGCAGATGTGCGCGTAGGCGGAGATGAAAAATTACTTTACTATACAAACCTTATAGATAAAGCAGGTTTGACTAAAGCAAGCTTAAAAGTATCCACTGCAGAATTTGCTGAAGCAAAAGATCTTGTAGATGCTAAAGTAGTTGCAGCAATGGAAAAAGCAATTCAAAATGTAATGGAATTTCACCAAGAGCAAATGCCAAAATCTTGGCTCACAAATAGAGCTAATGGGGCAATGCTCGGACAAAAAGTTACTCCAGTAGATAGCGTAGGCATTTATGTTCCAGGAGGAACAGCAGCTTATCCATCCTCTGTAATTATGAACGCTTGTCCAGCAAAAGTAGCAGGTGTACCGCGTATTGTTATGGCGGTTCCACCAGGTAAAGATGGAAAAGTTAGCCCTTATGTATTAGTGGCAGCAGAGCTCATTGGGGTAACAGAAATTTATAAAATGGGTGGTGCACAAGCAATTGCAGCTCTAGCATTTGGCACAGAAAGTGTTCCAAAAGTAGAAAAAATTACTGGCCCTGGTAATATCTTTGTTACCCTAGCTAAAAAAGCAGTTTATGGACATTGCGATATAGATATGCTTGCAGGCCCAAGTGAAATTCTTGTTGTGGCAGATGAAACTGCAAAACCAGATTATTTGGCAGCAGATTTGCTTAGTCAAGCAGAGCATGATCCACTTGCAAGTGCTATTCTCATTACAGATAGTGAAGAAGTAGCGCGTCAAACTGCAGTAGAAGTGGAAAAACAATTAGAAGAATTGCCACGTAAAGAGATAGCAAGAACATCTCTAGAAACTAATGGTCAAATAATTTTAGCTAAGAATATGGACATAGTAGTAGAAATGGCAAATATTAGCGCCCCAGAGCATTTAGAAATAATGACTAAAGCGCCATTTGAGTTATTACCACTTTTACGCAACGCCGGTGCATTATTCTTAGGTGCATACTCTCCAGAACCATTAGGAGATTACTATGCAGGACCAAATCACGTATTACCAACAGGGGGAACAGCTAAGTTCTATTCTGTTTTAAATGTAGAAACTTTTATGAAGAAAACAAGCATTATTGCTTATACAGAAGCAGCACTTCAAGCAGTAGGAGAAGATGTAATTTTAATGGCAGAGGCAGAAGGCTTAAAAGCACATGCTAATTCCATTAGAAAGCGTATGAGAAAGGAGTAGGGAAGATGAGTTTGTTAGAAGCACGCAGAGGACTAAATGATATTGAAGAATATTCAGTAGAAACAGTAGATGCCAATATAATTGTTAATGCTAACGAGACTAATTATGACGTTCCGGTAGCAATAAAAGCCGAAATTTTAAGAAGACTTAATAACTTGGAATTTAATCGCTATCCACCAATCAAAGCAGAAACTTTAGCAAAAAAAATAGCAGAAGACTATGGAGTAGACGAATCTAATGTAAAAATCGGTAATGGCTCTAGTGAACTTTTGCAAATGGCTTGTTTTGCCTTTGGTGGTTCAGGTAGACGCATTGCTTTCCCATCCCCATCTTTTTCTATGTACGGAGTTTATACAAAATTAGCAGATAGTGAGGCAGTACCTTATCCTTTAGATGTTAACGGTTACGTGGATGCAGACCTTGTAATTGAATTTTGCAAAGAAAAAAATCCTGCATTATTAATTGTATGTAACCCAAATAACCCTACAGGAAACTATAATCCTCTTGCTGTGATGGAAAAAATCCTTGCAAATGTAAGTTGTCCTGTAATTATGGACGAAGCTTATATGGAGTTTGCTAAAGGAGACGGAATAGATCCAATGGATATGCGACCACTTGAAAAAATCAGAATGGTTGCAGGTTCTACTTTAGCACTACTTAATAAATATAGTAATTTTGCTGTTTTTAGAACTTTTAGTAAAGCTTATGGCGCAGCAGGATTACGTTGTGGTTACGGTATAGGTAGTACGTTTATGATGAAAATATTAGGAAAAGCATTATTGCCTTATCACGTAAATGCGCTTACTCTTGCGGCAGCAGAAGTGCTTTATGATCACAAAGGTACATTTAAAGAAAGAATAGAAACGACTTGCCACGAAAGAGATATTATGGCAACAGAACTAAAAGATTTAGGATTCCAAGTGTGGGATACTAGTACAAATTTTGTTCTTTGTCGCCCTAATCCAAGGTTAATGCAAAAATTAGCAACTTTATCCGACGAAAAACATGGACGAGCTAATAATTTAGAAGATTTAACAAAAGCAGGCAAGTATATTTTCCAAGCCTTGTTAAAAGCTAAAATTTTAGTAAGAGATTATACAGCGCATCCTGCTTTAACAGGTTCTTTAAGAATCTCTGTAGGAACGCCAGAAGAAAATAAAGAAATTCTTAGACAAATAAGAAATGTATGTTGGGAGGCAAATTAATGAGAACTGCAAAAGCAAAAAGAAAAACTGCTGAAACTAACATAGAAATGAATTTAAATTTAGACGGTACAGGTAAAAGTAATATCGCTACGGGCATTGGTTTTTTTGATCACATGCTAACACTTCTAGCAAAACATGGTTTTATGGATTTAACAGTAAAAGCTCAAGGTGATTTAGAAGTAGATAGTCACCACACTATTGAAGACTGCGGTATTGTGTTTGGCAAGCTTCTTAAAGAAGCAGCAGGAGACAAAAAAGGTATTCACCGTTACGGAGAATGCTATTTACCTATGGATGAAACTTTAGTACAAGTAGTACTTGATTTTTCAGGCCGCCCTTACCTAGTTTTTGATGCAGATATTCCTAAAGTACAAGTAGGAAATTTTGAAGCGGAAATGACAGAAGAATTCTTCCGCGCAGTAGCTATGGAAAGCGGTTTGACCTTGCATATTCGCCTTTTGTATGGGCGCAATGTACATCACATTGTAGAAGCTATATTTAAAGCTTTTGCTAGAGCGCTTAGTGAGGCAGTAGCAGCAGATAGCAGAGTAAAAGGCGTTATGAGTAGCAAAGGAAGTCTTTAAGATAAACAGAGGTATATGATGACTAAACAGGTAGTAATTGTTGACTACGGTATGGGAAATTTACATAGTGTAAACAAAGCCATTTTTGCGGTAGGTGGAGAAGCAGTTATAACTAGCGATCCAGCTATTATAAAAAATGCAGAGAAACTTATCCTGCCAGGAGTAGGAGCATTTGGAGATTGCATGGAAAATCTCGCTAAAGACGGATTAGTAGAAGTTTTGCAGGAATATCTAGCAAGCGGGAAACCATTTTTGGGAATCTGTTTAGGCATGCAAGTACTTTTTGAAGGCAGTGAAGAAGCTCCTGGTGTGAAAGGGTTAGGTTATTTCAAAGGTCTAGTGAAGAAGATTAAAACTAAGGAAAAAATTCCTCACATGGGCTGGAATAAGTTGAAACTTGCTAGCTATTCACCTATTTTAGATGAAGCAAAAGGAGAGTTTGTTTACTTCGTTCATAGTTTTCATGCAGAGCCAGAAAATAGAGAAATTATTACAGCCACCTGTGATTATGGAACAGAAGTTACTGCATCAGTAGGTAATGGCTTGGTACAAGCCTTTCAATTTCATCCAGAAAAATCTAGCAAAGTAGGTTTAGGCTTACTTAAAAAATTTGTAGAACTAGAAAATTAGTAAAGGAATTAATAATATGATACTTTTTCCAGCGATAGATATTAGAGGGGGCAAGTGCGTACGCTTAACAGAAGGTCGTTTTGACATGGAAACAGTCTTTGCAGACGATCCTTCTGAAATGGCAGTACGCTGGAGCGAAGCAGGTGCGGAATATTTACATGTAGTAGACCTTGACGGAGCTCTTGCAGGTAAGAGTCAAAATCTTCCAGCTATTAAGAAAATTATTGCTCATGCCAAGATGCCAGTTCAAGTTGGCGGCGGTATTAGAACTTTAGAAAATGTAGCAGAACTTCTAGATTTAGGTGTTTCAAGAGTTATTTTAGGTAGCATCGCTGTTAAAAATCCTCAGTTAGTAGAAGCTGCTTGCAAGGAGTTTACTGATCAAGTGGTAGTTGGTATCGACGCTAAAAACGGCGAGGTAGCAGTAGAAGGTTGGGGCGATCTTAGCGGTATGGCAGCAACAGAACTTGCTAAGAAAATGGCAACAGTTGGAGTAGAACATATTATTTTTACTGATATTAGTAGAGATGGTAAATTAAGTGGCGTTAATGTAGAAGCAACAGTTGAACTAGCACAAGCAAGTGGTGTAAAAGTTATTGCTAGTGGCGGTGTTGCTAGCTTAGACGATATAAAAAATCTTAAAGCAGTAGAAACAAAAGGCGTAGAAGGGTGCATTATTGGTAAAGCAATTTATACAGGCGCTGTAGATTTGCAAGAAGCACTTAGAGTAGCAAAAGGAGAATAAAATGCATACCAAAAGAATAATCCCTTGCCTTGATGTAAAAGAAGGAAGGGTAGTAAAAGGTACTAATTTTGTTGAACTAAGAGATGCTGGCGATCCGGTAGAACTCGCTGCTATCTATGATTTAGAAGCAGCAGATGAACTAGTATTTTTAGATATTACAGCTTCTGTGGAAGAACGTAAATCAATGCTAGACGTTATTAATAGAACAGCTGGTGAAGTATTTATGCCCCTTACTGTAGGTGGCGGAATTAGCACAGTAGAAGACATTCGCAACTGCTTAAATGCAGGTGCAGATAAAATATCTGTTAATACGGCAGCAGTAAATAATCCTGATTTAATCGCCCAAGGTGCGAAACTATTTGGCAATCAATGTATCGTTTTAGCAGTAGATGCTCGCCGCTGTGGTGAAAATAAATGGGAAGTTTATATTCACGGAGGACGAACTAGTACTGGTATAGACGTGCTAGAATGGGTAAAAAAAGCAGTGAATTTAGGTGCTGGTGAAATACTTTTAACAAGTATGGATGCAGATGGTACTAAAAATGGGTACGATATTCCCCTTACTAAAGCAGTAGCAGAAGCAGTTTCTGTACCAGTTATTGCAAGTGGTGGTGCAGGTACCTTAGAACATTTTTATGAAGTATTAACAGAAGGCAAAGCAGATGCAGTACTTGCAGCTTCAGTCTTCCATTATAAAGAATTTACTATTAGAGAAGTAAAAGAGTATTTAGCTAGTAAAGGCGTGGAGGTGCGACTCTAATGAAAATCGATGTAGAAAAAATTAAGTTTGATGAAAAAGGTCTTGTGCCAGCAATCGTGCAAGATGCAAGAACAAATCAAGTATTAATGCTTGCTTATATGAACGGTACATCTTTAGCGAAAACTACAGAAACAGGCTATACTTGGTTCTGGAGTCGTAGTAGACAAGAACTTTGGAATAAAGGTGCTACAAGTGGAAATTTGCAAAAAGTTATGAGTATAGACTACGACTGCGATGGAGATGCTCTTCTTGTAAAAGTAGAACAAACAGGCCCAGCTTGTCATACAGGAGCAACCTCTTGCTTCTTCAATCCTCTTTGGAATAAAGGTGCTGGCAAAAACTTACCTGTTCCAGAAAGTGAAGGACTTGCAGGAGTATTAACAGAGCTTTATCGCGTGATTCAGGAAAAACGTGAAAATGGCGGTGAAAAATCTTATACTAAATATTTATTTATGAGTGGTCAAGATAAGATTCTTAAAAAAGTCGGCGAAGAATGTACAGAAACAATAATTGCTTCTAAAAATAATGACAGCAATGAAGTTATCTACGAAATGAGTGATCTTTGGTATCATTGTTTAGTGCTTCTTGCGTTCCATAATATAAGTCCGAATGAACTTTTAGGAGAACTTTCTGGGCGTAGAGGTAAAGAGAATAATAGTAAATATTAACAAATGCAAAAAAAATAAATGAAAAGCCCTAGGGCCGCAGGTTCAAATCGAATTCACCTGTTGCCCTAGGGCTTTTTATTTAAAAATTACCTTTAGACCTATCATTGTTATTATTTGCAAAAAAACTTTTTGATTAAAAATCAAAAAGAATTGTAAAAATTGTGAAAGTAGTGTACAATTTACATATATATTACAAAAAAACAAAAAACAATAGCTAGTTTACATATAAAGTGTTTAAATTTACGTATAAAGTATTAAATTTACAGGAAAAGAAAGGGTGATTTTATGAACGACTCCACTAGGGAAAAATCAAAGAAAATATTGGCCTCTTTGGTTATGGGGATTAATGCAGTCAATGTATTTGCGCCAATGACACAAGCTGTAAATCAGCTAAATAAGTTTGAAGGAAATATTGATATTAAGCCTGAAAAAGAAATTGCTTTGGACAAAGCGGTAAGCGATGAAAAAGCAGGTTATACTACATTATCTAACATAGTAGAATATGTAGATGATTTAGTGTTCAATAAAGCACAGGCATGGACTAGCAATATTAATGGAGGGTCTACTGCATTTTACTCCATGGTTGCAGGCGATACAATGAATATCACTAATGGAACAGGAAGCGTGCAATATCTTTTAGGTGGAACTCAATATATTTCATCTGCTGGTTTTGCTGATGTATATATCATGTCTGGTGGACTTCAAGAAGTACATGAAAATGGGTTCGCGCAAGTCGAAGAGATATACGGTGGAACGCAAATTATTCATAATAATGCAGTTGTTACAGTTGTAAAAGTTGCTTCTGGCTCTCAAACAGTTTCTTCTGGAGGAACTTTGTTTTTTCAAGAAACAACTAGCGCTTACCAAACTATTGAAGCTGGTGCATACGCATCTGGGGGAGCTTTCTCAGGTGCAGTTCAAAATGTTTACGGTGTAGCAGATGTTGATGAAATTTATGGTAATGCAACTGCTATCATGGGAACGCAAAATATTTATTCTGGCGGTACAGGAAGTGTTGGCGAGATAATTGGGAAAGGTACACAATATGTTTACGAGGGAGCTGTAGGTCATCTTGATACGATTAATTATGGACTGCAAGTAGTTTCTGGTGGTAAAGGTTATATAAAAAATTTAAATGATGGTTACCAAGTAGTCTATTCTGGTGGTGTTGCATCAGCAGTAATAGCAAATGGTGGCGAACAAATTATTCAGGCATATGCTTTAGGAAGTATTGGTACAGTCTCTGGCGGAATTTGGGAATCAACTCAGCATGTATCTCAAAATGGTACAGGGCATGTTGGTACAATGTATGAGGGTGAACAACTTGTTAATTTTGGTGGTACAGGTTATGTTACTGTGCACAATAATGGTGATCAATACATAGATTTCAATGCTACTGGTCAGATTCATACCATGAATGATGGTAATCAACTTATGTATGGAACAGGTAGTATAGATGTTATGTATAGTGGTACGCAAGAGGTTTGGGTCTCAGGGATGGGTGTAATATCATCGATGGTAGATGGTATACAAATTGTTTCTCACGTAGGAACAATTATAAATATGACTAATGGTACGCAGTTAGGACTAAACGATGTTGTTGTAGAATACATGAGTGGTGGCGAACAAAGTGTTATGTTTGGGACTGGTGCAATAAGTTCATTGTTAGCAGGAACACAGCATATTTCAACTTTTGGCACAGGAACTGTTGAAGATATGAATGGCGGCGAAGTGCATATTTCAGGTGGTACAGCTGCGGAAACGGTTATGAATGACGGATTGATTTTGTATCATACTGCATCTGGTGAAATTAAAGATCTAGAAATGAATGGCGGACGTGTATTATTAAATGCCGATTCAGATACGTATAAGTTCACAGGAACTCTTAAGGGTAATGACGGTATTATAGATATGACAGAAAAACACGGTACTGGTGTAACACGTACATTTGAAACTATAACCGTTGATCGTCTAACTGGTAGTGGTACTATCTTTAAAATTAATACCGATCTTGCAAGTGAGGCGAATAGTGATAAGATTATCATTACAGTAAGTGATCCTGGAACTACACAATATGTGCAAGTAGTAGACGAAAGCTTATTTACTGGCGACATGGTAACAGGAATAAAAACATTATTGTTTGCAACAGATGCATCAGATAATGTAACATTTCAGGGACTTGCATTAGACAATGGCGGACTTTGGGAAATAACTCCAAATGTATTGCAGTTAGATCCAAACAATTGGTATCTTACTAATATAGTTAAAGAACCAAATCCATCTACAGAAACCCTTATCGGAAATATTGAGTCAAGTTATGGCTTGTGGCGTAATATTATGACAGATGATACTCTTCGTAACCGTCTTGGCGACTTGCGTTTAGATAAGGAAGCAAATGGCGTATGGGCGAGAGTAAAAGCTGGAAATCTTGAAGGTCAAGGCTACGATTCTAATCGTCAAATGTTCCAAGTAGGTATAGATAAAACTGTAGGCAATAACACATATGGTTTTGCAATAGATCATAGTAATACTTCTGGAAGTTATGTGGAAGGCGATGGTGAAGGTTCAATGACAGGACTAAGCCTATACATGACTACTTATAAAGATAACGGTAGCTATAGCGACTTAGTACTTCGTTATGGCCGTTTAAGAAGCAATATGAACAGCTATGGCAATGTTCCAGATAGTTTCAATTTCGATACTAATGGCTATAGCATTAGTTACGAATTCGGAAAAACAATTGAACATACAAATGGCTGGTTTATAGAACCTCAAATTCAACTCGCTTATGGACATTTAGGTGGCGGAAACTATGAAACTGAACGTGGTGTTGATGTAGACCGTTCAGCAATAAATAGTTTATTAGGTCGCGTTGGGTTTAACCTTGGTAGAAGAATCAACGAATCAAGTGATTACTACTTGAAAGCAAACTTCTATCGTGAATTCTTAGGTAAAGACACAATGGATTTATTGGCAACAAATGGTGAAAGAATGAACTATGTAAGAGAGAACAAAGGAAATTGGTTCGAACTTGGCATAGGCGGAACACATACTCTTTCGAAACAAACTTATGTGTATGGAGATGTGGTTAAGAGCTTCGGCGGAGATATCAAAAAGAAATGGCAAGTAAATGCAGGCATAAGATTTGCATTTGGTGGACCAAAACCAGCAACACCATTGCCTGCAATACCTCCAATGACTCCAATAGTAGCACCTAAGCATGAAGAATTCTTAGATACAATTTATTTTGATTTTGATGTTGATACTCCAAAAGCTGGGGAACAAGTAAAAATCGATAACTTTGTAAAAGTAGCTAAGGAAAATCCAAATAGAACTTATGCCTTAGTAGGACATACAGATGCTATTGGGACAGAAGAATATAATATGGAACTTTCCAAACGCAGAGTAGAAAATGTAAAAAACATTGCTAGAAACGAAGGTGTTCCAGCGGCACAAATGGAAGAAACATACCAAGGTAAAGCAGAACCAGCTGATACAGATTCAACAGCTGAAGGACGTGCAAATAATCGTCGTGTAAACATTTTTGAATATACAAATAAATAGTAAGTAAAACTAAAAAATTAAATATAGGGGTAGGACTTTAGGTCTACCCCTATATTTTTATTATCTCTTAAAAAATGTTATAATATAGATATACGAAAAGGAGGAAAACCATGAAAACTTTACAACAAGAAATCAGTAAAAAAATATTAGTCTCACTAGTTATGGGAATCAATGCAGTTAATGTGTTTTTGCCGATGGGGCAAAGTATGGTTTCCTTACAGGAATTCGAAGCAAAACAAGAAATAAAAACTCTAGAAACAACTCAAGCCGTTAAATACGAATCTTTAAATGAAATTGCAGGCTATGTAGAAAAATTAGTGTTTAAAACAGCAGAAGCAGGACGTATCATAAACGTTCCTGGTGTTTCCTCAGTTGTATCTGTTTTACCACTTGGCGATACTATGAATATTATGAGTGGTACAGGAATTGTTCAGTATTTGAGTGGTGGCACACAAATAGTTAGTGGTGGCAGCGGTGTAGTATCAGCTTTGAATAGTGGGGTGCAATTTATTTACAGCGGAGCTGTAGGCATTGCATCTAATATAAGCAACGCAACACAATTCATTGATCGTGGTGGCACAGGCCATGCTTCAAGCTTAATAGCTGGAACTCAAGTTATAAGTAGTGGTGGCTCAGGTTACGTAAGCTCTATTAATAGAGGAACACAATTTGTAAATACTGGCGCTAAAGGCGCAGTATCTTCACTAAATGGAGGATTCCAACGAGTAAATAGTGGTGGCACAGGAACTATTGCTGTTTTATCTGGCAGCCTTCAACATATAAATAGTGGTGGCACAGGTATTGTTTCTAATATGACAGGTGGCACCCAATATATAAGTGGCGGAGTTGGAAATGTCAAAGCCCTTAATGCTGGGGGAACACAAGTCGTAAGTGGCGGTGGTATTGGTGTTATAACCGCTTTAAACTATGGTGGAACACAAATAGTTAGCAGTGGCGGAACAGGTATTATTAATGAGTTAGCTCGAGGCGGAACTCAAATTGTTCTGGCTGGTGGTAGTGGTATTGTTCATAGAAGAAATTAGTATGCAGTAGTAAACGAGGTGAGGCTATGAAGTTTATAAAAACAATGCTTGTGGTTATAATTATGACTCTTTTGTCAGTAAGTACAGCTTTTGCAGGAACAGGTTTTTTCGGTGGAGATGGCTTTGTAACTGAAGGGAAAAAATATGACGAAGTTACAGCGCACATCACGAAAATAGCGCCAGAAAAATCTGGTTTAGACGAAAATATGGAGTACCATTTTAGACTCTATGATGATCTCTTAGGTAATTATTTTTACCATGTAAATGCTATTAACAATGCAGATCATACACTAATTACAGATTTTCTAGTAGCTAAAGATTATAGCGCAGTTTGGAGACGCTTTGACGAAAATAGAACAGAAGTTATAGATGGTAGTTCAGAATCAATGTTAGCTTCAAGAGTAAAAGTTTCCATACCAAGCACAAAAATTCCACTTGGAGTTAAAGCTAGAGTTTCTGTGTCAGTACCAGCAGGCCTTCCTTACGAATTAATGTTAGTCCCTGCAGATACAGCAGTAGTAAACATTGAAGGGGATAATATTATTGTTCCGAGGATTGAAGGAAAAACAAACGTACGCGTAATGGTAACAGTTGGTAATGCTACTAAAGAAGGTAATTTTAGATTAGATATCAAACCAGCAGATTATGTTAGAAGAGGAAGCAGTAGCGTTCCAATTGGCATAGGAGTAGGCATTGGTCGCGGCGGCTGGCGCAGAGGCGGTTGGGGTCTAGGCGGAATATTCTATTAAAACAAATAAATAAAAATAGCAATAAAAAAGGATAGGTCATTTGACCTATCCTTTTATTTTTAGTTTTTATAAATCTTCTAGAGATGGAGGCGTAGGAGTATAATTAGCTCCTTTTTTCTTTTGAATAATATACAAAGGAATTAATACTGCAACACCGATAACATCTGTTTCAATACCAGGATCAATAAGTAAAAGTGCGCCTACAGTAATTACAGCTCTTAACCATAAGGCAACTGGAGCCATGAAGAAACCTTCAAAAGCAACACTTATTAAGAATACACCAAGACATGCTGTTAACGTAACCCAAGCACCTTCTGCAAATGTTGTATCAATAAGCATTAGTTGCGGTGAATAAACAAACATAAATGGTACGATAAACCCTGCGATAGCTAATTTTACAGAAGCAATACCTGTTTTCATTGGGTTACCACCACTTAAGCCAGCGGCAGCAAATGAAGCAAGTGCTACAGGTGGTGTTAAGTTAGCAAACATTGCATAGTAGAAAGAGAACATATGCGCAGCAGCTACTGGGATACCAAGTTTAGCAAGAGCAGGTGCAGCAATGGTTGCTGTAATGATATACGCAGGAATGGAAGGTAATCCCATACCTAGAATCATACAAGTAATCATGGTGAAGATTAAGGTGAAGATAATACTTGTATCGCCAAGAGCAATAATAGTATTAGCCATAGTTAAACCAAAACCTGTTTTAGAAGAAACACCAATGATAATACCAACACAAGCACAAGCTACAGCTACAGAAACAGTTTGCTTAGCACCATCTGCTAAAGCATTTATTAAATCTGTTGGACCCATGCGAGTTTCTTTACGAATTAAAGATACAAACACAGTAACTACGATAGTTAAAACTGCGGAATAAATAACAGTTGTTCCAGAGAAGAATAACATGTAAAGCAAGAATAAAACTGGAACGAGAAGATGTCCGCGTTCTTTCATAACTTTACCAGCTTTTGGCAACTGATCTTTTGGAAGACCAACAAGACCGTTCTTAGAAGCTCTAAGTTGTACTTGGATAATAATACCTAAGTAGTAAAGAAGCGCAGGCACAGCAGCCCAAACTATAATTGAAGAATACTTAACGCTGAGCATTTCTGCCATTATAAAAGCAGCAGCACCCATGATTGGTGGTAAAAGTTGTCCACCAACAGAAGCAGCAGCTTCTACAGCACCAGAGAATTCTTTGGAATAACCAGTTCGTTTCATTAATGGAATTGTAAACGCACCAGTAGTAACAACGTTTGCTACTGCAGAACCGTTGATTGAACCAAGGAACCCAGAAGCAATAACAGCAACTTTCGCAGGACCGCCTTTAGTATGACCTGCAACTGCTAAGGCAATATCATTAAAGAATTGACCCATACCAGATTTATGCATTACAGTACCAAAAAGAATAAATAAAAAGATATAACTAGCAGCAACACTTACGGAAGTGCCGTAAATGCCTTCGGTATTTGCAAAGAAGTGATTTGAAAGGGAAGCCCAGTCATAACCACGGTGCATAAACATACCAGGCATTTCTCTGCCGAATAAACCATAAATGATAAAAATGATACTTAATATAGAAAGTGCGTTACCAGTTACACGTCTAGAACATTCTAGAACAAGTACTACTAGTAAAGTTGCCATAATCATATCAGTTTGATTTGGGTTACCAGCACGTTCGACTACACCTAAATAGTCCTGCCAGATATAAATAGGTGTTGCAAAAGATAGTGCGGCTAAAAGCCAATCAAATATTGATGGCATACTAAAGTTAGATTTTCTACCAAATGGATAGAGCAAGAAGCCTAAAGAAATCATCATCGCAACATGAATGGATCTATGTAATAAAGTTACTGGTGGTCCGAAGGTTGCGGTATAAAGATGATAACAAGATACAAGTACACAAGCAATAAAGAAAAATTGCTTCATCCAACCACTAAATGTACGAGTAGCAGATTCTTTATCTATTTTTTTAATCAGTTCTTGACCTTTTTCCTCTAAATTTTCATCAGAGGCTTCTAAATCAGGTTGGAAGTTTTTATCTTTTTCCATCAAGATACCTCCTTTTCTCTACTTTTAATATAAGACGGGTATGTTCTGGTAAAATCTTACCACTAGTAATTAGAACATCATTGAGCTTAATCTCACCTGTTGCAAAGTTAGAATTAATCCAATCAAATTCTTGGAAAACTTGATTGATACCCCCCATAAAAATCATACCCTTATCAATCCATACTTCCGTTCCCTTGTTTTCCGGTATACCAGCCCCAAAAGCAGGAAAAGCAATGGTATCAAGGACTAACGTATTATTAGGGCCTAGATGATAGTATTCATACCAAGGAATTTTTTCCCAAGAATGAGTCCAGCCAAAGAAAAGCCTATCGCCTTCTTTGGCTGGAAATTCCACATAAATTTTTTTTGTTTCGTAATCAGATATTCTCAATACGGTTTGAGAAGTAGATTCGTTCCAAAGGAATACTAACACGGGAACAAGAAAAAACAGCAAAATTATATAAGCATATTTTTTCTTCATAGCAAATTACTATTTAAGAAGACCTTTTTCTTTGTAGAATTTAACAGCACCTGGATGTAATTGAACAGCTGTGCCTTGGATTCCGCGAAGAGCAGTGTCTAATTTAATTTCACGTTTAGCAGTTGCATGAGAAGCGCCAATAGTTTCTAAACCTTTTTCAGAGTAGAAGCCACTAACAAGATCATAAACTACCTCATCAGGAAGTTTTTTAGAAACTAACATGATGTTCATAACAGCTGCAGTAGTAGTGTCTGCTGCAGTGCCATAAGTATCTTTAGGAATTTTCCATTCAACATAGAAAGGATATTTTTTAGTAAGGTTAGCAAGAGCTTCACCTTCAACAGGAATGAATACTAATTTTTTACTAGTACCAAGTTCTTTAATAGTAGCGTTACCTAAACCAGAAGTTACGAAAGCAACATCACATTGGCCGTTTTTCATTTGGTCAATAGCTTCACCATAAGAAAGATAATCTACTTTAGCATCTTTATAGCTCATACCGTTAGCTTCAAAAATCATACGAGCATTAAGTTCTACACCAGAGTTCGGAGCACCAACACCAACTTTTTTGCCTTTAATATCAGCAAAAGTTTTGATGCCAGAATCTTCAGTAGTAACGATTTGAACAACGTTTGGCCATAAGCCCATCATAGCGCGAAGATCAGCAGCTTTAGGTTTGCCTTCGTATGCGCCAAAAGCTTCAACAGCTTGAATTACTGAGTCAGACATTGCAATAGCAAGTTCGCCTTTACCAGTCAAGATAGCGTTGATGTTTTCACCAGTTGCACCAGTTGCAGTTGCAGAAGTCTTGTAACCCATTTCGCCAACTACTTTAGAGAATGCGCCGCCAATTGGGAAGTAAATCCCGCTTGTAGGACCAGTTAAAACAGTGATAAATTCTTTGCTACGATCAACTTTACCAGCTGTGCCACTATCGGCAGCTTTCTTTTCGCCACCGCCACCGCAAGCAGCAACTGTTAATGCCATAACAGCCATTAACATGATACTTAAAAACTTTTTCATTAATAATTCCTCCTTTTTTATTTAAAATTTTAATTACGATCACATTACCTCAATAATCGTATATCTATTTAATATTATACCATAGGATAAATAAATAGCATAGAATTTTTATATGAAATTAATACTCGAAAGGTAGTTTTTATTAATCGAGCGAATAAAAAACTACTCTTTGCCTAAAAAAATACGTTTAAACGGAGAAAAACCACTAAGAGCGGGGGGCTCTCAGTGGCTTTTCCATGAGGAGTGTTATATTTATGAGGAGTTTATATCAAATAATGTGCTAAAAGCAACATTATAAGAGGGGTAAATTTATCTGAACTCGATTACTAGAGAGGAGATCTCAAGCTCAAGCAAGTTTTAGTTCACAGCTGTTTGTCTGTTTTGCGCACGTCTTTCTGCACGTTGTTTGTCTAGTTCAGTTCTTTTTTCTTGCATATATGTTGTACGTTCGGCAGGAGTCATTTTTTCCATCTTTTCGAGCTCCTTAGCACGTTGTTGATAAAATTCTTTGCGAGATTTGATTTCTTCAGTAGTTAGTTGTGGACCATGTCCGCCGTAACCTCTGCCATCTCTATAGTAGCCATTGTGTCTACTGTCTTTGTGATGTCTGCCGTCTTTAAAACGCTTGCCATCTTTATTGTAGTGATGAGGAGTTTCGTCTAAACAAGAATTGCCGCCAGGACAATTTTGAAGTCCTGCAGGACAAACTCTGTTGAGTCTCGTGTAACCGCCTCTGCGATTTGGTTGAATTTGCGTAGTAGAAGTTGTTTCTCCTTTAAGAATTGCATTTGCTCTTTCTTCCATAGATGGTTTTGCATCTTCTGCAAAAGCAGCACTTGCTCCTAAAGCAACTAACATACCGGCTACGATTAATGATTTACCTAATTTATTACGTAATGTCATTTGAACCACACCTTTCGTGTAGAAGTTTTACCTTCTAAGTTTAGTATAAATTTTATTTGTGTTTTAATTATGTCTTTTTTATTGTGTTTTTGTAACAATTTATTTTAGTCTTGGAACTAAATTTTTCCACCTCCAGTTGGAAAATTTTAAATGGAAGCAATTTGATTCTAGAGTTAATCTCTTTGCTTGAGTTAACTATAACTTTTATTTGTGACGAAAATATGCTTTTTTTATTTCTTTTTTGTTTTTTTTTCTTATACCTGATGAAATATCTTGCTTGATAGTATATAATAGTCATCAGTACATATTAATATACTATACAATAGAGGATTACTATCGCTAAGTTGCTAATTTTTTACGTTAATACTCAAATAACACATTT
>CAMTOO010000003.1 GCA_947074185.1 uncultured Negativicutes bacterium | reverse complement strand
AAGAGTGTGTTTATTGCCCTCAATACCCACATTGCGATGAACTTGCTTTCGTTAAAACAACTGTTGATTTTGATCCAGAAGATATGATTGTTTAATAATTCAATACACCTTAGATGTTTTTAACATTTTAAGGTGTATTTTTTGTTAGAGATGGTATAATATTGGTAGTAAATTAAAATTTCGAGGTGACACTCATGGACAAGAATAAAATTAAAGAGACTATATTCAATAAAGTAGAAGACTTTGATTATAACGAAGCACTTAAGAATATTAGGGGTAAAATAACTAAACCTAATATTCTAGTTTGCGGTGGGACTGGTGTAGGTAAAAGCAGTTTAATCAATTATATTTTTGGTGAGGAAGTAGCTCAAGTAGGTCATGCTGTTCCTGTAACTCAAGAAATTTCTTGTTATAGCTCAGAAGAAAGTTCTGTAGTGCTTTTTGATACTATTGGCTACGAAGTTAGCGATGAGCAGCAAAAAACTTTTTATGAAAATGTTATTAATTTTGTTGAAACCGAAAATAAAAAGAGTGCTATTGAAGAACATATCCACTTAGTATGGTATTGTATATCTTCTTCTAACAAGCGAATTACAACTATGGATTTAACTGCATTAGAGCGTCTTAGCAAAATAACTAAAGTGTGCGTGGTATTTACTCAAGCAGATGGAGCTATGCCAGAAGAATTAAACGAGCTACAAACCGTTTTAAGAAGTGAAATGCCAAATCTTGATAACTTTATCGTAAGTACTGACGAACGCATCTCAAACGAGAAATTAGACTGGTCTAAATTAGTACAATGGTCTTTAGATAATTTAGATAGCAGTTTGAAATTTGGTTTTGCTCAAGCAATTGCCAAAGAGTTAGATATTAAGAAAGAACAGGCTGAAGCCATAATCAATCGCTACGTGGTAGCAGCAGGTGCTGCTGTAGCAACCCCTTTACCTATGACTGATTCAGCAGCTTTAATAGCTATACAAACTACAATGGCTACACATATCTTTAACTATTGGGGCATTGATAAAGCTTCAGATAAAGCAAAAGAGCTTTTTATTAATGTAGTTGTTGCAAATATTGGTAAAATGATTTCAAAATCACTTTTAAAGTTAATTCCAGGCATTGGTACAGTTGCTGCAATTGCTTTAAATGGAAGTATAGCTACTTCTTTTACCTACGCTTTTGGTAGAGCCTTAAATGAAGTATGTTATTACCTTGCCCAAAAGGTGGCAAAAGGCGAAGACATCGATTTAGAATCTGCCTTAAATATGGAAACCTTGATGAAAATGGTAGAGAAATACTATAAAAAATAGGAGTACTCATGGAAAACTTTGAAAATAATATCTTAGTCTTAGGTAAGACAGGCGTTGGCAAAACTGCATTGATCAACTATTTATTTGATTTGCATTTAGCGTCAGGTGCTGGACTACCAAAAACTGAATATGGCATTCACAAGAATCAAGGCACCTACGATGGCAAAACTTACAATGTTTATGATAGTTGGGGCCTAGAGGCTAATTTTGCGTCTCGTTGGAATGAAGTTCTTAAGAAGCAACTATTCAATAGAGAAGAGTATCATATTGTAGATATTAAACAATGGTTCCATACAGTAATCTATTGCTTTTCAGGTAAAAGCGGACGTATTGAGGATTATGAAGTGCAAGAAATCATTATTCCAATCTTGAAATCTGGTTGTAAAGTGATAATTGCTTTTACTAATACGGAAGCTAATGCCAAAACAGAAGTCAAAGTAAAAGAAATGCGAGAACATCTTTTAAAAGGAATTCAAAAAGTAGTAAAGAATTTCTCAGAAGAGGATATAATTAACATATCTAGTGTAGCAGGGGAGACCTTTGCGGGAGATAAGATAGAGCAGTTTGGCAAGGAAGAAGTTTTTAAGATTATAAATAGAAACTTTGCGGAAGATGTTTTACGTCGCTGGCCTCATATGTCTAGAAATAATATTTTGTTTAAGATGATTGCTTGGCGAGAACGTTCTTTGATTTTAATAAAAGAGAGTAATATTGGATCATTTAGTTCTAAAAAAATAGATGAAATGGAAAAGAATATTAATGATGATTTAGAAAATACTTATAGTGCAATTGATGCAGATGCAGTCAAAATTAAAAATCAAATGGAAATGTACTATAATAATTTTTACATAGACCGAAATACGACCGATTGTATATCGTTTTCAACTCGATATACTTACTGTAAACCACAAATAAAAGTAAATAATAATAAAGGAAAAGGGCGTATTAAAGCGGTTTATAATACTTTAAAATCAGCTTTTCAAAATCGCATAACTGTTAAACAAGAGTTCTCTGGAGAAGTTCTGAAAATATACAAAGAAGTTACAGAAAGCATCAGAGAAGTTTGAGGAAAACACATAAAACTATTGCAAAAAAGTCACGAAAGATTTATAATTGGAACATAAAAAAATTGTGGATAAATTATTTAAGATTTACCATAATCTAGGAGGAAGTAATGGAGCAAAATCAAGACGTTGAAAAAGTTAGGGAAAAAATGACGAAATTCATTCATATTGGGATTGCAGCATTAGTTGTAGGAGCAGGCTTAGTGCTTTATGCTCCAAGCATAAGTGCAGATAACATCAATATCGCTAGAACAGCTACAAGTGCAAAAGCAGCAGCAGAAGCTATCTCTTCCAACAACCAAAAAGAAATTATGGTACACATGCTTGGCATGGCTAGCATTGGTGTAGGAATTGCATTAAGTGGTTTAGGATTTTTATCTAGACGTAATTTAGGTTAATAATAAAAAAAGAACATCCTTGTGGATGTTCTTTTTTATTGCATAAATTACTTATTTTATATCTGAAATAATGGTTTTTATATCAATTTTATTCTTTTGCAAGCCAGTTTTTAGCAAGAAATCTTGTGTTGCATTAAGCTCGGAAAGGTCTTTATCAGTGAGGTCTGGAGAAAAGTTGTACCATTTTGACATCACTTCGACATCAGAAACTTTTAGTCCAGTTTCCTTTGCAGTCATCTCGAATGCTTTGCTTGGTTCTTTGCTAACAAATGAAATGTTTTCTTTATGGATTGCTAGATATTTTTTTACGATTTCTGGATAGCCTGTAAGAAATTTATTGCTTGTTGCAATAACAATTGTACCATCTACTAAACCTTCGCCTGTAGTTAATATTCTAGCTCCAGCATTTTGAGCTCTTAAAACTTCACTACCTGCAACTAATGCTGCATCAACTTCGCCGCTTAAAAGTGCATTAACACTTGCTGGAATACCAAGAGATACGAAATCTACAGTAGTTGGGGATAAATTTGCTTTATCTAAGGCAGCTATAAGGATTTGATGTAAAATAGTTCCTTTAGGACCAGCTATTTTTCTTCCTTTAAGATCAGCAGAGGATTGGATTGTAGGATTTTTTACCATGATAGTAAAAGCTTTAGGCGCTCTACTGTATATACCTATAATCTTTAAATCCACACCGTTAGACGCTGCTAAGATTGCACTAGTGCTACCTAAAACACTACAAACATCAAGACTGCCTGCTGCAAGAGCTTCGGTTTGCTTTGCACCGGAGGTTATTTCTGGGAATGTAACCTTGATGTTGTCTTTGGCGAATTCTTTCACCAAAGTTTCATTGCTTTTGTCAACAATACTAGGAATGTTGAGAGGGGCTTTTACATAGGTAACCCTTAACTCTTTTAGAGGGGGAGGGTTTACGGCTTCCTTCTTCTCTGTTGAACATCCTGTTAGGATAGCAGTAACAGTAAGAACACTTAAGCCTAAGGTAATAATTTTTTTGTTCATCTTTGAACTCCTTTCAGTTTACCTTTAGCCGCAGCTGTACTTATTACAGTGCATGCAAAATTTGTTGCCGCAATAATTGTAATTCAGAGTTAGATGCTTCCCGCGGTCTAGGAAGATCAACTTTAATAGCACTTTTGATAGTGCCTTTATCCATAACTAAAACTTCATCTCCTAATACAAGAGCTTCTTCCACATCATGAGTAACAAAGATAATGGTTTTTTGCTCTTGGGAAAAAAGTTTTAATAATGTTCGTTGTAAAGATTGCCTTGTAAAATAATCAACAGCACTAAATGGTTCGTCCATCAGAATGATATCTGGATTGAAAAACAAGGTACGACCAAGAGAAACTCTTTGAGCCATACCACCAGATAGTTGGTGCGGATAAAGATTTGCAGCATCAGTAAGTTCCAATGCTTCAAGTATTTCAGGCAATTTATCTTTTGAAAGAGTAGTATCATTTTTGCTAGCAAAAGTTATGTTTTCACTAACAGTCAGCCATGGCATAAGACGTGGTTCTTGAAATACCATTCCTATTTTATGGTGATTTGCATTTAAATTTATTGTGCCACTATCCATAAGTTCTAAGCCTGCAAGCATTTTCAAGAAGGTTGTTTTACCACAACCACTCTTGCCTACAATGCAGGTAAAACTAGCAGGAGAGAAACACATAGACATATTATGGACAACTTGTTTATCGCCAAAACTCTTATTTAAATCGCGAATTTCTAAAAGACAGTTTTTATTTTCCATCGGAGATAACCGCCTTTCTTCGCCAAGGTAATGCCAAGTTAAGAACATGTAAGAAAAGATAGTCGATAATGGAACCAACTATACCAATACTAATCATGCCTACAATAACAATATCAGGTCGAGATAATTCTTGAGCGTCTAAAATAAGATAACCGATACCAGCAGATGCTGCTATAAGTTCTGCACCAATTAGAGCGCGCCAGCTAAATCCTAAGGATAGCTGTAAGCCTACAGCTATTTGCTCGATAGCAGCAGGGATGCGAATGTATTTATTTAATTCACTTTGAGTAAAATTAAAATTTTTACCAACTTCTAATAATTTTGGATCACAGTTTTTAATACCGCTATAAGTATTAAGAAATAATGGGAAAAAAGATGCTAAGAAAATAATCGTAAGTTTAGAAGCTTCACCTATGCCAGTCCAAAGAATAATAAGTGGAATAGCAGCAAGAGGTGGAATGTGACGAATAAACTCTAAAGTAGGCCAACAATAAGAATGAAATATTTTACTTTGACCACAGAGAATTCCTAGTGGTATTGCGCAAAGCATGGAAATTGCAAAGCCGAAGAATACTCGTTTTAAACTTACTAATAAATGAGTCATTAAAACACCGTCTGCTAGAAGTTCCTGAAAGGAAGACCAAACGATGCTTGGTGATGGTAATAGATATGGGCTGAAGATACCAGCTTGGCTAATCAAATACCAACTCAATAAAATAAGGAGCGGGAAAAGCAAGCCGTTTTTTAGTTTTTGCATTTCGTAACTCCTTCCTAATTTAGCATATATAATCATTCTATCAAAAAAATTATAGCTATACAAATTAAATAAATATCTTTGAAGAAATTATTAGGAAAGTGTTATAATAGTTATATAAAGTAAAGGAATTAAGTATATGAAACGACAAATTTTACATGTTGATATGGATGCTTTTTTTGCATCAGTAGAACAATTAGATAATCCTGAATATCGTGGACTCCCAGTTATTGTTGGCGGAACATCTGCTAGGGGAGTGGTTTCTACATGTTCATATGAAGCACGTAAATTAGGAGTGCATTCTGCAATGCCTTTGTTTCAAGCAAGGAAACTATGCCCTAAGGGTATTTATGTTAACGGTAGAATGGAACGTTATTTAGAAGTATCAGAACAAATAATGAATATTTTCAAGGATTCTTCACCAGTTGTGGAGCAGTTATCAATAGATGAAGCGTTTCTAGATTTTACAGGTATGGATAAACTTGGAAATGTTGAAGAACTTGCTAGGAAGTTGCAAAAGCGAATTACTGATGAGGTAGGGATAACAGCTTCAATTGGTTTAGCGCCTAATAAATATTTAGCTAAATTAGCTTCTGATATGGATAAGCCTCATGGTTTTGTTGTAATAAAAGAAGAAGGCGTAGCCGAGCTTTTAGCACCTTTATCTGTTCGTAAAATTTTTGGTATTGGTAAAAAGGCCGAAGAAAAACTGCAAGAATTTGGAATAACTAAAATAGAACATATAGCAAAAACTGATCTTAAGATTTTAGAAAAAGTTTTTGGTATCAATGCTAGTATGATTAGAGACTTAGCAAATGGAATTGATCATCGCCCAGTAGAGCCAGAAGACACAACTAAATCAATTGGTAAAGAAGTAACTTTCTCTAGGGACTATACAGATTATGAGAGTTTGCGTGAGGTGCTTTTAGAACTTAGTGGGCAAGTAGGGTTTAGATTACGTAGGCAAGGACTTGCTTCTGATACAGTTACTGTTAAAGTAAAATATGCTGATTTTAAATCTATTACACGCAGTGTTAGCAGCCATAGTCATTTTACTTGGGATGAAGAAATTTTTAACATGGCAGATAGTACTTTAAAAAATATCAACTTAAAAGAAGGCGTGCGCTTGTTAGGGGTAACAGTAAGTAATCTAAGCGTTTTCGATGAAACAGAAACATTAGACTTCTTAGAGAATCAGAAACTAAGAGAGCGAAATAAAACAGTTGATGCTTTGAAAATGAAATTTGGTGAAAAAATAATTAAACGTGGAGTAACCAAAAATAATGATAAAAAATTTTAAAAAAAATAAAAAAATTTTTTTTGTTGAAATTAAGGGAAAAATAACAAGTATCCTAACCTTAGTGTTTATCAAGGGTTAGGCTTTCAAAAACAACAAGCGGGACAAATGAAAGCCCTACTGGACAAAATAAAACCACTGTGTTATACTAGGCACATAAAGATTAGAAAATCTTAAATTTATGTATAGGAGGAAACAATCATGACTATTCAAAAATTCGTAAAAGCAATGTGTTCTTTAAAATTTTACATGGTTCACTAAGAAGTTAAATTAATATTAATAATCAAAGGAGATTACCAATGTTAAATGAAGACAAACATTGAAAGCGCTATTTTCAGCTGATGAGAATAGCGCTTTTTTCATATATAAATTATATCGATACAGAAAATATAATATATGATATAATTAAGTTATCAATTTTTAGGGGTGAAACTATGTTTTTAAAAAGAATTACCGTAGCATTGGCTATGGCTTTGCTTTTAGTTTTAAATGCTACAGCATTTGCTGAAGAATTTTATATGGGAACAGAAATACCTGGCTATAAAAAAGGTAACTTTGCACTTTTAACTGGTGATGATGTAAACTTCCGTAAAGCACCAGAGGGAGAAATATTACGCACTTTACCTCGTCATAGTTTATTTAAAGTATTAGGTGAAAGCGGAAAATGGTTAAAGGTTGATTGGTATGGTGAGGAAGGTTTTGTGCTTAAAGAGTTCACTAATATTAATCCTCCTACCGAAACTCTCGTTGCTGAAGATGAAATAGTAGGTGATGTGCATGTTAATAGTGTGTTTGATTTTACAGGTATAAAAGAAGAACTTGGTGATAAGTTTGAAAAAACAACCAAAAGGAATATTACAACTTATACTTTTGAAAAAGTAAGAGTTTTAGTAGATGAAAAAACCAAAAAGCTTATTTCTATAGAATCTACTTTGGATACACTTTATACTATGCGCGGCGTTGGTGTAGGCGATTTAGCGCCAAGAGTATTGGGGCAATATGGTATGCCAGCAAGAATAACTTATCCTAAAGATCCTACCAAGGAATCATTTATTTACGGTTACAATTTTGGAGGGCAGGAAAAATCCAAAGATGGTTTAGATTTCTATGTAAACCATGATTGTGCAGTTACGAAGATTATCGTAACTTATGAAGAAAAGAAATAAAAGTATAACAAAGTTTACACTTTTACAAAAAAAGAAAAAATGTGTAAAAAAGTATTTGACGAATAAAAAAAACGATGTTATATTGCATTTAGAATTAAATATTGACCACAAAACCGTTGAGACGGAGATCAAGCTAAAAAAAGCGCTTACAGAGAGTTTGGGATGCTGGGAACCAAACAGAGATGCTGTTTAGTAAATGGACCGTTGAGGGTATGTTGAAATCACTTTGTGAGAGTACTGCATAACGTAACACCAGCGTTAAGGGTGAGGGGTGTGTTGGCACTCTGCTAAAGAGCACGAATATTCGTGAATCAAGGTGGTACCGCAGGTTTATTTGTTTATAATCCTGTCCTTGTATATATTTCAAGGACAGGTTTTTTTATTTGTCCTGACCACTTACCAACAATGTAAAGAAAAGGAGAAATGAAAATGATTCAACAAGCAATTAGCAAATTAACAGAAACTCAAGATTTAACAGCTATGGAAACAACAGGCGCAATGCGTGAAATCATGAATGGTGATGCACCATCAGCGCAAATCGCAGCATTTATCACAGCACTTCGTATGAAGGGCGAAACTATTGAAGAAATAACAGCTTGTGCAAATGTATTAAGAGAAAAATGTATTCGCATCATACCTACAAGTGATACCTTAGAAATTGTTGGTACAGGGGGAGATTGTGCAAACACTTTTAACATCTCTACTACAAGTTCTATAGTTGTAGCCGCAGCGGGTGTTAATGTTGCAAAGCATGGCAATCGCAGTGTATCAAGCAAATGCGGTGCAGCAGATGTTCTAGAAGCTTTAGGGGTAAAGATTGATATTCCAGCAGAAAAAAGTGCAGAGATGCTTGAGCAAATTAACATTTGTTTCTTGTTTGCGCAAATGTATCATTCATCAATGCGTTTTGCAGGTCCAGTAAGAAAAGAAATTGGCATTAGAACAGTGTTTAATATTATTGGACCATTATCTAATCCAGCTTTTGCAAATATTCAGCTTCTAGGTGTTTATGACAAAGCGTTAGTAAGGCCTCTTGCAGAAGTTCTAAAAAACCTTGGAGTTAAAAGAGGTATGGTAGTATATGGCAATGATGGGATAGATGAAATTACAGTTTCTGATACTAACACAGTAGCAGAAATTAAAGATGGTGAAATCACCGAATATATTTTAGATCCAAAAGATTACGGTATTGAATATTGTAAAAAAGAAGATTTAGTGGGTGGTGGCCCAGCAGAAAATGCTGAAATCACTCGTAACATCCTAAGTGGTAAAGAGCAAGGTGCTAAAAGAAATGCAGTACTTATGAATTCAGCAGTGTGCTTATATCTAACAGAAAAAGTAGCTACTATTGAAGAAGGTATTGCAAAAGCTAAAGAGTTATTAGATGGCGGTAAAGCGATAGCTAAATTAGAAGAATTTATAAAATGCAGCAACTCATAAAATACAACAACTCATAAAATACAACAATCGAGGTTATGATGATTCTACAAAAAATTGCAGATGCTACTAAAGTAAGAGTAGCGAATTTACAAAAGCAAAAAAGTCTGGAAACGGTAAGAAGTGAAGCCGAATCTTTAGTGAAGGGTGAGTTCGCGAATGACTACGGGACTTTTGCAGGGGCGATTGGCAATCCGGGCATGAACTTTATCTGTGAAGTAAAAAAAGCTTCTCCATCTAAAGGTGTTATTGCGGAAACTTTTAATCCATTGCAGATTGCGAGTGAATATGAGGCTGCTGGAGCTGCTGCTGTATCTTGTTTGACTGAACCAAAATTTTTCTTGGGAAGTGACAGATACTTAGAGGAGATAGCGAAAAAAGTAAGTATTCCTGTTCTGCGAAAGGATTTCACTGTCTCTGACTATCAAATATATGAAGCAAGAGCTTTGGGGGCGAGCGCGATTTTACTAATATGCGCGCTTCTGCCCACCGAAGAACTGAAAGAATACTTAGCAATAAGTGAATCTTTAGGGCTTGATGTATTAGTAGAAGTACATGATGAATATGAAATAGAATCTGCTTTAAAAGCAGAGGCCAAAATAATAGGTGTAAATAATAGAAACTTAAAAGATTTTACAGTAGATATTAACAACAGTATTAGATTAAGAAAACTTGTTCCGCAAGATGTTCTCTTTGTTTCTGAAAGTGGCATTAAAACTAGAGAGGATATTGAAATGCTAGAAAACAATGGCACAAATGCAGTACTTATCGGTGAAACTCTTATGCGTAGTGCTAATATTGCAGAAGCTTTAAAAGTATTACGAGGAAAGTAGAGGATAGCGATGAAACAAATTAAAATTTGTGGGTTATCAAAACCGGAAGATATAGCTGTAGTCAATAATTTAAAACCAGAATATGTTGGCTTTGTATTTGCGAAGAGTTCACGGAAAGTAACGAAACAATTAGCGATGGTGTTAAAAGCTCTCTTAGATCCAAGTATTAAAACAGTAGGAGTTTTTGTTAATGAAAGTCATGCAGAAATAATAGAGATAGTAGGAGCTAATATAATTGATGTAGTTCAATTACATGGTAATGAAGACGAAGAGTACATTGAAAAGCTTAGACAAAATATGTCCAATGAAATAATTAAGTCGGTTAGCGTGGGTGGTAGCGAAGAAGGTGTTCCTAATAACGTAGATAAATATTTGCTAGATACCTTTAGTGAAAAAGAAGCTGGAGGAACAGGTAAAACTTTTGATTTGCAATTATTAGATAATCTAGAAATTAATAAACCATTCTTTGTTGCAGGTGGATTAACTCCTGAAAACGTTACTGAGATAATAGATAAAGTAAAAGTATCTAAACATAAAGATTTATTCTGCGGTGTAGATATTTCTAGTGGTGTAGAAACAAATGGAATTAAAGATAGTTTGAAGATAGAAAAATTTATAAATGAAGTGAGAGGTATGAACAATGACTAAGGGAAGATACGGCATACACGGTGGACAATATATTCCAGAAACTTTAATGAATGCAGTTTTGGAATTAGAAAAGGCTTATGAGTTTTATAAAAATGATCCGGAATTTTTAAACGAATTGCAAGCATTATATAGGGAATATGCAAATCGTCCAAGCTTACTTTATTATGCAGAAAAGATGACTAATGACTTAGGCGGTGCAAAAATCTATCTTAAACGCGAAGATTTAAATCACACAGGTGCACATAAAATCAATAATGTATTAGGACAATGCTTACTAGCCAAAAAGATGGGCAAAAAGCGTGTTATAGCAGAAACAGGCGCAGGACAACATGGGGTTGCTACAGCAACAGTAGCAGCTTTGATGGGTATGGATTGCGTAGTATATATGGGTAAAGAAGATACAGAGCGCCAAGCACTAAACGTTTTTAGAATGGAACTTTTAGGCGCAAAAGTTGTTGCAGTTGAGTCTGGAACACAAACATTAAAAGATGCAGTTAATGAAGCAATGCGTGTATGGACTGCACAAGTTGAAGATACATTCTATGTATTAGGTTCTGTTATGGGTCCACATCCTTATCCTGAAATGGTAAGAGATTTTCAAAAAGTAATCGGTAAAGAAGTGAAAGAACAAATGCTTGCAAAAGAAGGTCGCTTACCAGATGCAGTAATTGCTTGTGTAGGTGGTGGATCTAATGCGATGGGGTTATTTTATGATTTTATTCCTGATGAAGAAGTAGAGCTTATTGGTGTAGAAGCAGCAGGTCGCGGTGTAAATACAGCAGAAACTGCAGCAACAATTGCTCGTGGAAGTGAAGGTATTTTCCACGGCATGAAATCATACTTTATGCAAGATGAATATGGTCAAATTGCACCAGTATATTCGATTTCTGCAGGGTTAGATTATCCAGGTATTGGACCAGAACATGCTTATTTGCATGATATTGGCAGAGCAAAATATGTTCCTTGTACAGATGATGAATCAGTAGAAGCTTTTGAATATTTATCAAGAATGGAAGGTATTATCCCAGCAGTAGAAAGCGCTCATGCATTAAGTTATGCTATGAAATTAGCGCCTACTCTCAGTAAAGATAAAATTATTGTTGTAAATCTTTCTGGACGCGGTGATAAAGACGTAGCAGCTATTGCTAGATATAAGGGGGTCAACTTACATGAATAAGATAAAAGAAGCATTTCAAAAGCATCCAAAAGCTTTTATTCCATTTATAACTTCCGGTGATCCGGATTTAGAAACAACGAAAAAACTTATCGTAGCAATGGCAGAAGCAGGAGCTGCAGTAGTAGAGTTAGGCATACCATTTAGTGATCCTGTTGCAGAAGGTGAAGTTATCCAAGCTGCAAATATGCGTGCTTTAAGCAAAGGTTGTACTACAGATAAAATTTTTGACATGATTAAAGAAGTACGAACATTAACTGATGTACCATTAGTATTTTTAACTTATGTAAATCCGATATTCACTTATGGGGTAGAAAAGTTCTACACAAAATGCGAAGAAGTAGGTGTTTATGGAACTATTGTTCCAGATGTACCTTTTGAAGAAAAAGCAGAATTGTTAGAAGCTGCAACTAAGCACGGTGTAGATATTATTTCTCTTATAGCACCAACTTCTGATGCTCGTATAAAAATGATTGCGAAAGAAGCTACAGGCTATGTTTATGTAGTATCTAGTCTTGGCGTAACAGGGGTGCGTTCTAATATCACAACTGATATAGGTGCTATCGTAGAACAAATTCGCGAAGTTACGGACACGCCAGTAGCAATAGGGTTTGGTATTTCCACACCTGAGCAAGCAGCTGCCATGGCTAAAGTTAGTGACGGCGCAATTGTTGGTAGTGCTATCGTAAAAATCGTAGGAGAACATGGTAAAGATTCTGTTGAACCAGTACGTGAATATGTAAAGCAAATGGTTGCAGCTGTTGAAGGAGTATAATATGACACTGGAAATGAAACCAAGTCTAAAAGAGGCGCAAGCACTAGAGGGACAATATAAGATAATTCCTATTAGTTGTGAATTATACGCAGATACCCTTACGCCGATTGAAGCGCTAAGAAAATTAAAAAATGTGAGTAAGCATTGCTATTTATTAGAATCAGTTGAAGATAATAATAAATGGGGCAGATATACTTTTCTTGGTTTCGAGCCTAAAACTGAAATTACTTGTACAGATGGGCAAGTAACTATCACAAATGGGAATAAGATTACCTCCGAAACCAAACATCCTAATATGATTATTAGAGAAATTTTAAAGGAAAATAAAAGTCCGCGTTTTGACTATCTACCTTCTTTCACAGGTGGTTTAGTAGGTTATTTTTCTTATGATTACATTAAGTACGCTGAACCTACTTTAACTCTTGATGCAGAAGATACTGAAGGCTTTAAAGATGTAGATGTAATGCTTTTTGATAAAGTCATTGCTTTTGATAATTTTCGTCAAAAGATAATTTTAATCGCCAATGTGCCTTGCACTAACATTGTTGCAGAGTATGAAAATGCGCGTATCCAGCTTGAAGCAATGAAAGCAATTCTTTTACAAGGCGAGCTTTGTCCAGCAGATCCTGGTAGAATGCTTAGTGAACCAAAAGCGCTTTTTGATCAAGAAAAATATTGTTCAATGGTAGAGCGTGCGAAAGAATATATTGTAGATGGCGATATATTTCAAGTGGTTTTATCTAATCGTTTAGAAGCTCCTTTTGAAGGAAGCCTATTAAATACTTACAGAGTGTTAAGAACAATCAATCCATCTCCATACATGTTTTACTTTTCTAGTGATGATGTGGAAATAGCAGGGGCATCACCAGAAACATTAGTGAAGTTAGAAAATGGAAAACTTTATACATTTCCGTTAGCAGGCACTAAACCAAGAGGTAAAACTGAAGCAGAAGATTTACAGAACGAAAAAGATCTTTTGGCAGATGAAAAGGAATGTGCAGAACATAATATGCTAGTAGACTTAGGTCGTAATGATATTGGTAAAATTAGTGATTTTGGTAGCGTAGAGGTAGATAAATATATGAGTATTGAACGTTACTCACATGTTATGCATATAGGCTCTACTGTTATTGGCGATATTTGCAAAGATAAGGATGCGTTAGATGCTATCGATGCAATTTTGCCAGCAGGAACTCTTTCAGGGGCGCCGAAAATTCGTGCTTGCCAAATCATTAACGAATTAGAAAATAATAAACGTGGTATTTATGGTGGTGCAATAGGCTATATTGATTTTTCAGGAAACCTTGATACATGTATCGCTATACGCCTTGCTTTTAAGAAAAACGGTAAAGTGTTTATTCGTAGCGGCGCAGGGATTGTAGCAGATAGCGTACCTATTAAAGAATATGAAGAATGCATAAATAAAGCACGAGCAGTAGTGAAAGCATTAGAAATAGCGCAAGGAGGGCTAGAATAATGATTTTATTAATAGATAATTATGATAGTTTTTCTTATAACCTTTATCAATTTTTAGGAACGATTAACCCTGATATTAAGGTTGTGCGTAATGATGAATTAACAATTGAAGAGATATTAGCTTTAAAACCAGAAAAAGTTGTTTTATCACCAGGTCCAGGTTATCCAAAAGCTGCAGGAGTTTGCGTAGAAGCTGTTAAAGCAGTAGGGCAGCAAATACCACTACTTGGAGTTTGTTTAGGTCATCAAGCGATTTGCGAGGCTTTTGGAGCTACTGTTACACATGCTAAGTGTCTAATGCATGGCAAACAGTCTGAAATGAAGTTAACTACAGATTCTAAGTTATTTGCTAATATGCCAGAACATATTAAAGCAGCAAGATATCATTCTCTAGCAGCAGTAGCTGACACCTTACCAGAAGAGCTAAAAGTAATCGCAACTACTACAGACGGCGAAATAATGGCTGTAGAACATAAAGAATATCCGATCTACGGAGTACAATTTCATCCTGAATCTATTCTTACACCAAAGGGAATGGAGATTATCAAGAATTTTTTAAACATGTAAAAAAAGACTTAATGCCTTAGGCATTAAGTCTTTTTGTTTGTTAGAAAATATTGGCTGTGATATAATGTTGAAAACTAAAGGAGTTGTATTTAATTATGATAGAGTTGATGATGGGCGGAATGTTATTGTTAGTGCTAGTACTAATTGCCATTGCGTTTTTATTTATAAAAAAATTATATTCCCACCCAGACCCAGGAGAAAAATATAATGTTTTTATTGCAAAAGATGGAATACTAACCATAAATAATCTTTTTAATAAAAAATTTCCAATAGATACAATTGATAAAGTTGTGATATCTTACTCCATTGGTAGGGGAATGAACTATATGGGAACAGCGCGCGTTATACTAAAAAATGGCAATAAAAGTATGAAATATATGTTTGATGGAAGTTATTATAATCAAAGAATAACAATGCATACTGATGAAATATTATTTCTCAATACTGCATTAAAGCTTCAAAAATACTTGGTTGCTAATGGAGTTGCTTGTGAAATTGATGGCTTAGAAGATTTAAATGGTGAAAGATTAGTTAAAAATAAAATCTTACTAGATCATGCAACTATTAAAACTCCGATTGTAGCTTATGTAGACTACTTTACTGTTAAGGATTTAAAAAAGATTGGTTATGCAATTTTTACCTTAGATGAAGAATATAGAACTGATGCCGATTTTATACGTCAAGTTGGGCGTAGGGTAGGCTCTATAAGTGAAAGAATAAAAAATTCGGATAATGTTTACACGAAAAGCAGTGAAGCAGAAAAGGGTTTTTTTATAAGTTTAAATGCAGCATTGGTTTCAGGAATGTTAGTTCATCTTCCGGGTGAATGGACAGAGGACTTAGCTGTATATTTAAAACTCATAAAGGTAGAATCTGAATCACAAAAATATGATACAAGCGATGTTCCAGTTGATAAAATACCTTCAAACAATATTGTAAATGCGCAATTATTGGGTAGTTCAAGAAATAGTACAATTATTTTCGATGTAGATTAAATAAAAAAGACGAGGATTTTAATCCTTGTCTTTTTTATTTACTATTTTAAGTTGATTACGACCAGAGTGCTTAGCATCATAAAGAGCTTTGTCAGCTAAGTGTATGAGTTGCTTAAGATTGCTATCTGAAAAATCTTCACAGAAGCATATGCCTAAACTTATCGTAATAGTATCAGTAATATTAGGTGTAGTAATTGTATTAGCTGATACTTTAATTTCATTACAAACATCTAGAATTTCTTCGCGAGAGTACTTACTAAATAGGCAAACAAATTCTTCTCCGCCGTAGCGATAAAAATCTATTGAATATTTTTTTGAAAGCTCTATAAATTTATTGGATAAATTTACAAGACAAGCATCACCTTCAGCATGTCCAAAGGTATCATTATAGGTTTTGAAAAAATCAATATCGAGTATGGCTATAGCGTCAATACGTTCGTGTTTGAAATCTACAAAGAGCTTTCGTCTGTTAGGAAGATTTGTTAATTCGTCAACATATGAAGAATTGAAAAGAAGTTTTCTAATGGCATAATTTTCCAGCTTGTTTTTACGAATGAAAAATCCTATAAGAAGTGATGTAATTGTAAAAGAAACTACATTAGTGAATTCAAACATATATATATTTGGATTTTTGAATGGAAAAATAAAGCAAAGATAGAAAATAGCAAACAAACTTGTTGCTAAAACAATTTTCCAGGATCTATCGATAAAGAAAATTGGTATTTGTACTAAAAATGCAAGAATGCTAGTAGTAACGATGTTAGGATAATCAAAAGCGCTTATATTTGCTGCATAGGTAATACCAACAAAATAAACTAGATAGATATATTTCGTTGAGAACTGTTTTTTTCTAAAATGTAGCGTAGAAATAAAGAAAATTATCATGCAAATAAAAACTAAATAGTTTTTGTGTAGCATACCTGGTATTCCATCCAAATGAACATGGATTACTGTTATAAACAAATTAACTACATAAGCTAATAAACTGATTGCCAAGATAATAATCAAGTGTTTTCGATTATCTTCAATAATTTTTTCTTTGTTTTCACGAATTATTCTTTTTTCTAATTCTAAAATTCTTTCTACTATGTCTTTCTGTTTTTGCAAAACCAAACACCTTAATTCTAAAATTTATTTATCATATTCCTCAGGGAAGAATATTTTTAAAGTTTCGTCATCATTTCTTTTTCCGATTTTGTTACCGATCATAAAGAGAATAAAGGAAACACTGATACCAATTACGATTTGATGTAAATCGAAGATTTTAATTTTGAGAGCCATCGTTGAGCAGTAGGCTAACACACCGCCAAACATTGCCCAAACAGCGCCAGTACTATTTGCGTTAGACCAGAAGAGGCCTAGAATCATTACCCAGAAAAAGGCAGTTTGTAGTCCGCCGAAAGCGAACATATTAATTTGCCAAATAACACTAGGTGGTGCTATGGCGATAAAATAAATGCCAAAGCCAAGAATGATAGTGGTAATCATACTGAACATTTTTACATTATTATTATCAACGGTACGTCCGTTTTTCTCAATTTGTCTCATATATACATCTTTAATAATTGAAGATGATGAGGAAAGAAGCAAGGAAGATACTGTTGAAATAGTAGCAGCAATAGGACCGATGATAGTTATACCAGCCCAAAATGGATCCATACTTTTAACGATAGTAAGAGGGGTAATATTATCAACACTACCACCATAAGCAGCAAGAGAAGGATCAGTTAAAATGCCTTTAGATAATACACCAACCCAAGTAGCAATAATAGTCATTGCACCAATTACAACAGTACCAACAATCATTGCGTTGTGAAGTGCTTTAGTATCTTTATAACTAATGCTACGAACGATAGATTGAGGTAATGCCAAAGTACAAATACCAACTAAAAGCCATTGACTGATATAGAGCGACATAGGCATTTTGCCCGCTGAAAATGGTTCTAACATAGCAGGGTTAGTGGTAGAAATGTGAGTCATGATTGCATCATAGCCACCAGCTGTTTCCATCATTGAATAGAACAAAATACTCATACCGATAATCATAGCAAATGCACAGATCGCATCAGTAATAGCAACACCTCTAAAACCACCAATAGTAGTATAGAAAACAACTATTAAACCAAAAAGGCTTAAACCTGTAATATAGGAAAAACCAGTAACTGCTTCAAACAGTTTAGCCGCCCCAACAAATTGTGCTACCATCGTTGCGCAGAAGAAGGCGACGATAAAAATAGCAGATAAGTTAGCTAAAATATCTGATTGATAACGTTTACGGATAATATCTATAACAGTAACCGCATCTATTTTGCGAGCGATTAATGCGATTTTTTTACCAAAAACTCCTAATACTAAGAAAACTACTACTACTTGTACGATAGCCATATAAAGCCAACCGTAACCAATAAGCCACGCCATACCAGGGCCACCAACGAAAGTACTTACTGAGCTATAAGTTGCTACAGTAGTCATTGCAAGGACGAAGCCGCCTAATGTACGGCCGCCGATAAAATAATCTTTAGCAAAGTTTTGAGCACGGTCAGCAGTAGCTGCGCGCTTAACCATGTAACTTATAAATAGCATAAACACTAAGAAACCAAGTACAGGCATTAAATTCATAATATTTGCATTAAACATTGGAGTCATCCTCCTCATCTAAGCTCATATCTTTAAACACAAATTTTGCGAGGTAAATAGAAACGGCAATAGCAAAGAGCCATGTTCCTATACAACCACCAATAACCCAAATAGGTGTGCTAAAGATAGTGGTTTTACTATCTGCAAGGCCAAAGCCTGCAAGACACCAAAATATAATAACAGCTGCAGTAGCTATAACAGTAGCCTTAGCTTCCTTATTTGCTTGGCGAAATTTATCGCTGTATTTCATATAAATCCTCCTAGTTTTTAAACGACTGATTAAAAATATAACAATTAATATTTTATCATATTTTTACTAGTAGTACTATAAGAAAAAATGTGATATATTTGTATTGTAAAATCAATATATAAAGAGGTGCAAAATGATTAATGAAGAACGCATTATAGCGGAGTTTACCGAATTAGTTGCTGTTCCATGTCCAAGTAAAGATGAACGCATGGAAGCAGATATTATTTATAGAAAACTACAAGAGTTAGGCATGAATCCTCAAATAGATGAAGTTGCAGCTCAAGTAGGCAGTAGCGTAGGTAATGTATGGGGGATTTTAAAAGGTAATTTAGAAAATGTACCAGCTGTATTTTTTGAAGCACATATGGATTCAGTTGCACCGACTACAGGAACAACTGTAATACGAAAAAATGGAATTTTATACTCAGATGGAACTACTACCCTAGGTGGTGACGATAAAGCAGGAATAGTAGCTATTTTTGAGGCTTTGCGTGTAATCAAAGAAAATAATATTCCACATGGAGATATTCAAGTTTGTTTTACGGTAGCTGAAGAAATAGGTTGCTTAGGAGCAAAGTTCCTAGATAAAAATCTCATTAAAGCAGATATTGGTTACTCTCTTGATGGTGGTGGAAAACCAGGACTAGTTTTTAATGCTGCTCCACGCTTAGTTGAACTAGAAGTAAAAGTAATAGGCAAGTCTGCCCATGCTGGAATCGAACCTGAAAAAGGGATTAATTCAATCATGTTAGCAGCTCAAGCTTTGGCAGCAATTCCGCAATATGGAAGATTAGATGAAGAAACAACTTTAAATGTTGGTAAAATAAATGGAGGCTTAGCTCCTAATATCGTAGCAGAAGAAACTAGTTTTGTTATTGATATGCGTTGTCCTAAAAATGAAAAACTAGATCAGTTAATCGAAGCTACCAAGCAAGTATTAACTACTGCTGTAGAGCAGGGTGGTGGCGTAATTGAAATAAATGTTGTTGAAAACTGTCCAGCTATTTATATTGATAAGAATTCTAAAGTTGTTGAAGTAGTTTTGGAAGCTAGTAATAAATTAGGCCTAAATACAGGACTTCAAGGTACTGGTGGTTGCAGTGATGCAAACTTCTTTAATGGCCATGGCTTACCAATGGTAGTTTTAGCTACAGGTATGGAAAAAGTTCATACTACAGAAGAATTTTTAGAAGAAGAAGATCTATTTGATTTAACAAAATTAGTTGTAGAGATTATTAAAACAGCAGCAACTAAATAATAATTTTGAGAAGGGAGATTATTAACATGCTTCGTAAAATAATAAAGATAGATGAAGATAAATGTGTAGGTTGTGGTTTATGTACCAATGCTTGTCATGAAAAAGCAATAGAGCTTGTTAATGGTAAAGCAAAATTGATTAGAGATGATTATTGTGACGGGTTAGGAAATTGTTTGCCAGTTTGTCCTACAGGAGCTATTTCTTTTGAAGAACGTGAAGCAAAAGCTTATGATAAAGAAGAAGTTAAAGCTCATAAAGCTCGTAAAAAAGAGCAAGCGCCTACTGGTTGTCCAGGGACTGCTGCACAGGTTATCCAAAACAATAATAGTAATTCTAGTTCAAATATAAGTGAGAAAATACCAAGTCAACTTAGACAGTGGCCTATTCAAATTCAATTGGTACCAGAAACAGCACCATATTTTGAAAATGCTAACCTTTTAGTTGCAGCAGATTGTACTGCCTTTGCCTATGGTAATTTTCATACAGATTATATAAAAAATAAAATTACGATTATTGGATGTCCTAAACTTGATCAAGTAGATTATCAAGAAAAACTAACTGCTATCTTAAAAGGAAATAATATTAAATCACTCACAATTATTAGAATGGAAGTACCTTGTTGTGGTGGGTTAGAGGATGCAGTAAAAAATGCTTTACGAAATTCCGATAAGTTAATTCCTTGGCAAGTAGTAACTATCTCAATAAATGGTGAAATATTAGATGATTAAAAAAAGCAGGTTTGCTAGATGCAAACCTGCTTTTACTTATGCTTAAGGAGTAACAGTTGCTTTGAAAGCTTGCTTGCCATCTTTAAATTCGATGATTACAGCACTTTTTACAGCATCATGATTTTCGTTTAGAGAAACGGAACCAGTTACTGCTGCAAAGTTTTTAGTTTCAGCTAAAGCTTTAGAAATTTTAGCTGGGTCATTTGCACCTGCACGAGTGATTGCATCAAAAACAATTTTAGCTGCATCATAACCTAAAACTGCACATGCATCAGGTTTTTGTTTATATTCTTTTTCATAATTAGCAACAAATGCTTTAGATTCAGCGTTGTCAGCTTCTGCAGAATAGTGATTAGTAAAGAAGGTATTGTTAAGTGGAGCAGCACCTGCGATTTCAACAAGTTTAGGGCTATCCCAGCCATCGCCACCAACAAAAGGAACATCAATACCAATTTCACGAGCTTGTTTTACGATTTTACCAACTTCTTCATAATAACCAGGAACATATATTACATCTGGTTTAAGAGCAGCAATTTTAGTTAAAACAGCTTTAAAATCAGCATCTTTTTGTAAATAAGATTCTTCGTCAATAACTTCGCCGCCTTTAGCAATGAAAGCTTTTTTGAAGAAGTCAGCAAGACCTTTAGAATAATCACTGCTATTGTCAATTAAAATAACAGCTTTTTTAAGTTGAAGGGTATCTGCAATGAAGTTAGCACCAACAGTACCTTGGAATGGATCAATGAAGCAAACGCGGAAAGTATTTTGTTTAACTTTACCGGATTTTTCATCAACAGTTAATTTAGGATTAGTTGCACCAGCAGATACAAAAGGTATTTTAGAAGCTTCACTTACATTAGAAGCAGCAATTGCTCCAGAGGAAGCAAAAAGACCAATTACGGAAGCTGTTTTATCTTGGTTAACTAATTTACTCATAGCATTAGCAGCTTCAGCTGGTTCAGATTTAGTATCAGCAGTAGCGAATTCTACTTGTTTGCCCAATACACCACCTTTAGCATTTATTTCTTTTGCTGCAAGTTTAGCACCATTTACAATGGACGTACCATAAGTTGCATTGTTACCAGTTAGTTCAGAAATAAGACCGATTTTAATAATATTTTCATTCTTTTTTTCGTTGCCACAACCACTTAAAAGTCCAAGACCCATAGTAGCAACTAACGCACCGCATAAAATTTTTTTAACATTCATTTTAACAATTCCTCCTTGATTACTTTTGCCCTCTCACAAACAAAGTATCCTAAAATAAAATATCTCCAGAGAAATATTTTCTCTGGAGAATAGATAATAACGTAACAAAAAATTGACATACAAATATAAAAAAACATATAGATACATGTAAATTAATTGATTTCGCTCTGTCCTTTTGCCTGAGAGATTAGAGTATAAAATACCCCTGCACCTTCGGCGCTCATAAAGAGGCTCTCCAGAGTTGTGTCCATATGCGGTCCCATCTAAATTAGATACCTGAGAGTTTAGCTCCTTCGGTAGACATTGTCTTCTCCCGTATACTTCATCCACACTATATTCACTTTTGATGTTTTTAAGTATAGCACACTAAAAATTACAAAGCAAGAGAAAACTTGTTTATAAAAAAGAGTAAAGGAGATACCCGAAGGTATCTCCTTTAGAGAGAGGGCAAAAGCACGTTAATCAAGGATTAACAGTTGCTTTGTACGTTTGGTTGCCATCTTTGAATTCGATAATTACAGCACTTTTCACTGCATCATGGTTAGCATCCAAAGAGGTTTTGCCTGTTACTGCAGGGAAGTCTTTTGTTGCAGCTAGAGCAGCTGTAACTTTTGCTGAATCAGCACCACCTGCACGAGTAATAGAATCAGCTAGAAGTTTAATACCATCATAGCCAAGTACTGCAGGAGCATCAGGTTTGGATTTGTATTCTTTTTCATATGCTGCTACGAATGCTTTAGATTCAGCATTGTCAGCCTCTGGAGAATAGTGATTTGTGAAGAAAGTGTTGTTAAGAGGACCAGCACCTGCGATTTCAGCAAGTTTAGGGCTATCCCAACCATCGCCACCAACAACAGGGATGTCGATACCAAGTTCACGAGCTTGTTTTACAATTTTACCAACTTCTTCATAGTAACCAGGAACATAAAGTACATCTGGGTTTAAAGTTTTGATTTTTGTTAAGACAGCTTTGAAGTCAGCATCTTTTTGGAGATAAGCTTCTTCACCAACGATTTCGCCACCTTTTTTAAGATAAGCTTCTTTAAAGAATGAAGCTAAACCTTTAGAATAGTCACTGCTGTTGTCAACAAAGATAACAGCTTTTTTAAGTTGAAGAGTGTCTAATACGAAGTTAGCACCTACAGTACCTTGGAATGGATCGATAAAGCAAACGCGGAAAGTATTTGGTTTAGCTTTACCAGTTTTGTCGTCTAAAGTTACTTTAGGATTTGTAGCGCCGATTGCAAGGAAAGGAATTTTTGAAGTTTCACTTACATTACAAGCAGCAATTGCACTAGAACTAGTGAAGATACCACTAACGATAGGAGTTTTATCTTGGTTGATAAGTTTACTCATTGCATTAGCAGCTTCAGCTGGTTCAGATTTACTATCAGCGATAACAAGGTCTAATTTTTTACCCATTACGCCGCCTTTGTCATTTACTTCTTTGAGAGCAAGTTTCATACCATTAACCATGGAAGTACCATATGTGGCATTACCACCAGTCATTTCAGCAACGATACCAATTTTGATATCTCCGCTATCAGCAGCTTTCTTTTCGCCACCGCCACCGCAGCCTGCAACTAACATTGACATTGAGAGCAGTGCACCACTAACGGCTAAAGCTAATTTTTTCTTGTTGAGTTTCATTCAGATTCCCCCTCTAAATTTTTTTGCAAAAACTCATGTTTTTGCGATTAAGGTAAAAAACAGAAACAAAAAAGAAGTCAACCCATACAGGTACGACTTCCCTAACACCATTGTTTGAGAATGGAATATTATTTTTTCTGTTTTACAAAGTTAGAATAATACAAATGTAAAAAAAGCGCAAGTGAAATTTATAATTTTTATATAAAAATATCAAAAAACCACAAAAAGTGTAAACTTATATACAAAAAAAGTGATTTTTATCTTAAACTAAAGCAAAAAATGATGAGCATTGAAGATATTAATATAAATTTCTAAAATAAAGTTATAGCTTTTTTTAAAATTTTGATATTTCTTGTCCGTATTAGGGGAATATGGTAAAATTATTTTTATAAAGGTTATTAAAGAAAGGTACATTATGAAACTTTCTCATATACAATTAATAAGTTTATTAATAACATTAATAATTACGATTCTACCTGGTGTTATAGCAGCTCGAAAAGTAAAGTCTGCAGATGATTATAGTATAGGTGGACGTAAAGCTGGAACAGCTATGGTAAGTGGTGCAATCCTCGGAACAATGATTGGTGGCGCAGCCACAATTGGCACAGCTCAATTAGGATTTACAGTAGGGCTAAGTGCTTGGTGGTTCACGCTAGGGAGCGGGATTGCTTTATTTACTATGGCTATTTTTTATTCTAAACCATTAAGAGATAGTAAATTAACTACAATATCTGAATTTCTAGTTATAAATTATGGAAAAGGTGCAGGGCCAGTAGCAAGTATATCTTCTACAGCAGGAATATTTTTCAGTGTTGTTGCAAGTACTTTAACGGCAATTCATTTAGTAGCAGCGGTATTTAATTTATCACTAGTCAGTTCAGCGATAACGATGGTTATTATAGTAGCTGCTTTTGTATTTTTTGGCGGAATTAGTGGATCTGGTTTATCAGGACTTTTTAAAATAATATTAATAGTAGCAAGTATATTTGCAGGCAGTATTTACGCATTTAATGACATGGGTGGGTTAGAAGGCATGCATCAAGCTTTTCCAGAAGATTTTTGGTTTAGCTTAGTTGGTGGTGGTATGCAGAAAACCTTATATACATTCTTTTCAATGATTATAGGTGTTATTTCAACTCAAACTTATATCCAAGCATTGTTTTCTGCCAAAGACAGCAAAACTGCTCAAGTAGGGTGTATGACTGCTGCTTTAATTACGATACCAATAGGATTACCTTCTGTGGTTATTGGAATGTATATGAAATTACATCATCCAGAAATGACAGCTATTGAAGCATTGCCTATGTTTTTATTAACATATCTACCTGATTGGTTAGGAGGTATTGGTATTGCTGCATTATTACTTTCGGCAATAGGATCAATGGCAGGACTTTCTTTAGGTATTGCTACAATGATAGCAAATGATATCTTTGGGGCAATCATAGGTATTGCAGATAGCAAAAAACTTTTATGGATTAATAGAATATGTGTTATTCTAGCAACAGTAGGTGCAATAGTTTTTGTATTCCATCACCTAAATTCTTTAGTTTTAGAATGGAATTATTTATCAATGGCTTTAAGAGGTGCAGGTATATTCTTACCATTAAGTTTTGCGGTCTTTGCTAAAGGTAAGGTTCCACCTAAAATTGGATTTTTGGCTATGCTAATAGGTGTAGTTGTTGCATTAGGTTGGAAGTTAATAGTGCCTACAGCACAGAACACTCTATTTCCAAGTTTAGCTTTTAACTTAATATTTTTAGTTCCAGGATTACTTTATGGTATATTAAAAAAAGATAGTAATGTAGAAAGGTCTTAATAGTTAATGAATAAATTTACTCATTTACATGTTCATACTCAATATAGTCTATTAGACGGTGCTTCCAAACCAGCAGAACTCATTGCACGTGCAAAAGAGTTAGGTATGGACAGCATCGCTATTACTGACCACGGAAACATGTATGGGGTTATCAGTTTCTATCAAGAAGCAAAAAAACAAGGTATTAAACCTATTATCGGTTGCGAAATATATGTAGCAAGTGAATCAAGGTTTAACAGAGACAATAAAGAAGGTATGTATCATTTAATTTTGTTAGCGGAAAATGAAGAAGGTTATCATAATTTAATGAAAATAGTATCTTTAGGTTATACAGAAGGGTTTTATTATAAACCACGTGTAGATAAGGACCTTTTGCGCCAATACAGCAAAGGACTTATTTGTCTTAGTGCGTGTATTGCTGGCGAAGTTCCAGTAGCTATATTGCAAGGGGATTTTCCAAAAGCAGAACGTTTAATTGAAGAATATATAGATATATTCGGTAAAGAAAACTACTTCTTTGAAATTCAGCATCACGATCTAGACGAAGAAAAAATTGTTAGAGAACAATTAAAAAAATATAGCGAAAAATATGGTGTTAGATTAGTTGCAACTAATGACTTACATTATGTAAAAAAAGAAGACGCAGAAGCACAAGATGTTTTGATGTGTATTCAAATGGCTAAAACAGTAGATGATCCAGCTCGCATGAAATTTGCAAATGATCATTTTTATTTGAAAAGCTATGAAGAAATGGCAGAACGGTTTCCTAATGATTTAGCTGCTTTAGAAGTTACTAATGAAATCGCAGCTCGTTGTAATGTAGAACTTTCTTTTGGAAATCTTTTGTTACCGGAATTTCCGATTCCAGAAGGTTTCAATAATAATGCAGATGAATATTTACGTTTCCTATGTATGGAAAGTTTTAAAGCTCGTTATGCAAAAGATTTAGATGCAATTGAAGATGCCGAATTGCGCAAGGCAAAGGAAAAAGAACTTTTTGAACGTATTGACTATGAGTTAGATATTATTAAAACAATGGGATATGCAGCATACTTTTTAATAGTATGGGATTTCATTAACTTCTGTCGTTTACCAGAAATTCAAATTCCTGTTGGACCAGGACGTGGCTCTGCAGCAGGAAGTATCGTAGCATATTTATTACATATCACTAATGTTGAACCAACAAAATATGATTTGCTTTTTGAACGTTTCTTAAATCCTGAAAGAGTAAGTATGCCTGATATTGATACGGACTTCTGTTATAAGCGCCGGATAGAAGTTATTAGATATGTTATTGATAAATATGGTAGTGATCATGTTGCGCTTATTATTACCTTTGGTACTTTGCAAGCGCGTGCAGCAGTAAGAGATGTAGGGCGTGCACTTGATATTCCATTACCAAAAGTTGATATGATAGCTAAAGCAGTTCCGCGTGAACTAGGGATTACCCTTGAACGTGCTTTAACTATGACTAAAGACTTAAAAGAAATGTATGATAATGATCCAGAAGTACAACGCTTAATCGACATTGCAAAAAGTGTTGAGGGATTGCCACGAAACAGTGGAACTCATGCTGCTGGGGTAGTTATTGCACCACAAGATTTAAAAAATTACGTTCCGTTGCAATTGGCAGCAGATGAAGATGAAGTAATTGGTCGTATGATAACGACTCAATACGATAAAGATAAAGTAGATGAAATGGGCTTGTTAAAGATGGACTTTTTAGGTCTTAGAACTTTAACAGTTATTGGTGATACTCTTAAATTTATCAAAGAAAATTCTGGAGTTGAAATTGACATTGATGATATTCCTCTAGATGATAAAGCTACTTGTGAAATGCTAGCAAAAGGTGATACTCAAGGTGTATTCCAGCTTGAAAGTAGCGGCATGACTAAACTAGTTGTAGATTTAGGACCGGAAGATTTTAAAGATTTAATTCCATTAGTTGCGCTTTATAGACCTGGTCCGCTTGGAACAGGCATGGCAGACGACTTTATTCAAGGTCGTCATGGACATAAAACAGCAGAATCTATGCATCCTCTTTTAGATGAAGTTTTAGCAGATACTTACGGCGTAGTGCTTTACCAAGAACAAGTAATGAAAACAACTTCTGTTTTAGCAGGCTTTAGCCTTGGTGAAGCAGATATTTTAAGACGTGCGATGGGTAAGAAAAAAGCTAAAGAACTAGACTCTATGAAAGAAAAATTCATTGAGGGTGCTAAGAAACTCCATAATATTCCAGAAGAACAAAGTGAAAAAATATTTGGTTTGCTCCAACATTTTGCTGGTTATGGTTTTAACAAATCTCACTCTGTTGCTTATGCTTTAGTTGCATATCAAACCGCGTATTTAAAAGCACATTATCCAGCAGAGTTTTTTGCAGCTTTTCTAAGCAGCATATCTGGCGATGTTGGTAAAATGAGTTGGTATATCGCTGTTTGCCGCGAAAGAGGCATTAAAGTTCTAGCGCCAGATGTAAATAAAAGTGTTGCAGATTTTTCAGTTGAAGAAGGTGCAATACGTTTTGGCTTTGCAGGAATAAAAAGTGTAGGAGATGGCACGATTGAGTCTATTGTTGCTGCTCGTAAAAAAGATGGCGTATTTAAATCACTCCTTGATTTTTGCAAACGCGTTAATAAAGCTGGTTTGAACAAACGCGTTATTGAGAATTTAATTAAGTGTGGTGCTTTTGATTCACTTGGCGCAAAGCGTTCTCAATTGCTCGCTATTCATGAAAATGTTTTGGATTTAGGGTTGCGCCACCAAAAAGATAGTAATAGCGGTCAAATGGGGCTTTTTGCAGATGATAGTTTTGAAGAAGTGAATACAGTGGAATTACCTGTTTTAGACGAAATGCCAAAGAAACTTATTTTGCAAAACGAAAAAGATTTAATTGGTTTCTATGTTACGGGACATCCATTAGATGATTATAAAAAATCTATTACTAAATACACTCCTTTATATACATTTATGGAAGAAACTCCAGAAGTAGAAGATGGTGAATTTGTTAATGTTGCAGGGATTATTTCTGCTTGTAAAAACATGGTTACAAAAAAAGGTGATTCTATGGCAGTTCTTACCTTAGAAGACTTTACAGGTAAGATAGAAGTTTTAGTTTTTCCAAGAACTTACACAGAATATGCACGTTATATGTCAGAAAATCAAGTTATTAGCATTAATGGACGTTTTATGATTAATGAAAGAGAACGTCGCATTAATGCACTTAAGATTGAAGCTTTAGTAGAAGATGAAAATCTTACACCTGCAGAACTTGCTGCCCTTGATGCTTTACATGGTAAGCCTAAAGGAAAACCTAAAACAGAAACTTACTATCAAGAAGTAAACACAGGTGATCAAAAGTCTAAAGAATCACAAAAAGCATATTCAGGTAAATTGCTGCATTTAAAAATACTTGAAGCAGCAGAAACTTCTGAGATGCAAAAGCAATTAGCAGAAGTATTCAAACGCTATAAGGGAGATACTCCGATCGTTATGCATTTAATGGCTACAAAAAAATCTATTCGTGTTAATGATGGGTTTGCTGTAGATGCTGAAAATCCTCAACTTAAATTGGATTTAGAAAAACTTTTAGGAGAAAACTCTGTCATTGTGAAATAAAACTTATATAAATAAGAAAGAAATCTTGCAAGAAAGTAGCGAAAAATGTTATTATATTATGAATATGTTTTAAACGAGGAGGACTGGAATGAATATTATAGTATGTGTAAAACAAGTACCAGATACTGAAAAAGTAAAACTTAATCCAGAAACAAATACACTTATCCGTGATGGTGTAGAAAACATCATGAATCCATATGATGCACAAGCTCTTGAAACAGCTCTTATTCTAAAAGATGCAACAGGAGCTAACGTAAAGGTTGTATCAATGGGACCAGAACAAGCAAAAGATGTTTTAAAAGATGCAATTGCTCTTGGAGCAGACGAAGCAGTACTTTTAAGCGATCGTGTATTTGCAGGTTCTGATACCTTAGCAACTAGTATCGCTTTAGCAAATGCAATTAAAGCAGCAGGGGAATATGATTTAATCCTTTGTGGTAAGCAAGCTATTGACGGCGATACTGCACAAGTTGGTCCAGAAATCGCAGAACTACTTGGCATTCCACAAGTTACTTGTGCAATGAAGGTAGCGTTTGAAGATGGTAAATTCTTAGTAGAACGTGAAAACGAAAGTACAGCTCAAACCTTAGCGGTTGCAGGACCAGTACTTGTAACAGTAACAAGAGCAGAAAAAGAACCACGTTTTGCTAGTATCAAAGGCAAAATGAAAGCTCGTAAAACAGAAATTCCTGTTTTAACTGGTGCAGATGTTGCTGTAGATGAAAAGACAGTAGGTCTTGCAGGTTCTCCAACTAAAGTAGTAAAAGTATTTACTCCTCAAGTTGCGAAAATCGAAAGTGAAATCATTAACGAAGAAGACGCAGACAAAGCAGTAGACATGTTAGTTGAAAAACTTGTTGGCGCTCAAATAATTACACGCTGAGGTGAATGATATGGCAATTAATGTAGATAAAGATAAATGTATTGGTTGTGAATCTTGCATCGCAGTATGCCCAACGGGCGCGCTTACAATGGATGCTGGTAAAGCAATTATAAATCAAGATAGTTGTGTTGTTTGTGGCGCTTGTATTAGCGAGTGCCCAGTAGAAGCTATTTCTAAAAAAGAAGTAACTCGTGAAGTAAGTAATAATGAAGGTAGCGATATTTGGGTTATGGTTGAACTTGAAGAAGGTAAACCAATGGGCGTTTCTTTTGAACTCCTAAGTGTAGCTCAAGAACTTTCTAAAAAAGCTAACGAAAAATGTTGCGCAGTTCTTATTGCAGGCGATGCAGGTAGCATTCCTCAAGAATTGATTGCAGCAGGTGCTGATAAAGTATACGTAGTTAGTGGCGCAGAATATGCAGATTACAACAACGAATTATATACAAATGCTTTTTGTGAATTAGCAAATGAATACAAACCAAATGCAGTACTTTTCGGAGCAACTGTAGATGGTCGTGATTTAGCACCTCGCGTGGCTGCTCGTTTACACACAGGACTTTGTGCAGATTGTACAGCTCTTGATATTACTGACAGCAAAATTGTTGAATGGACTCGTCCGGCATTAGGTGGCAATATTTTGGCAACTATTATTTGTGACGAACATCGCCCACAAATGGGATCTGTTAGACCTAAAGTTTTCAAAGGTTTAGAACCAGATGCTTCCCGTACAGGCGAAGTAGTAAACTATCAAGTGAAAAATGCAATCACACCAAAAGTTACTATTGTTAAAAAAGAAAATTTAACTTCAGGTAATGGCATTAAAATTGAAGATGCTGAAGTTATCTGTTGTGGTGGTCGCGGTATGGGTGACCTAGATAAATTTAAAGTATTAGAAGAATTGGCAGCACTTTTTGAAAATAGTGCAGTAGCTGGTTCTCGTGCAGCGGTAGATGAAAGCTGGATTAGTCACGTTAGCCAAGTAGGTCAATCAGGTAAAACTGTTGCGCCTAAAGTCTACTTTGTACTTGGTGTATCTGGCGCTATTCAACATTTAGCTGGCATGAAAGATGCAGATGTTGTTATTGCTATTAATAAAGATGCAAATGCACCAATCTTTAGTGTTGCTCAATATGGTATTGTTGGCGATGCTAATGTGATTTTGCCTAAACTAATTGCAAAAATCAAAGCATATAAAGAAGCATAAATAACAAGCAGTCAGAATAACTAAAATTAGTGGGGTGTAAGTGTAATGAAAAAAACGAAGATTATTTGCACCGTAGGACCAAGTACTGATAATTTAGAACTTTTAACTAAAATGATTGAAGCGGGTATGGATATAGCTCGCTTCAATTTTTCCCATGGTACACATGAAGATCATCAAGTACGAATTGATTTAGTTCGTGAAGCTTCTGCAAAAGCCAACAAACCAGTTGCTTTGCTTGCAGATACCAAAGGTCCAGAAATGCGTTTAGGTATCTTTAAAGATGGAAGTGTAACACTTGTTGATGGTGACAAGTTCTGTCTTACTACAGAAGAAATAGAAGGAACTAAAGAGATATCTCAGGTTAATTATTTAGGTCTACCTAATGAAGTTAAACCAGGAGATACTATTTTATTATCCGATGGACTTTTAGCTTTAGAAGTAGAAAAAATAGATGGCCCTAAAATTTATACTAAAGTTATTCATGGCGGAGTACTCTCTTCACGTAAAAGAGTTGCTTGTCCAGGTATAGAACTCCAATTACCATTTTTATCAGAACAAGATGAAAAAGATCTTTTGTTTGCGATAAAAAATAATATGGAATATGTAGCAGCATCTTTCGTGCAAAAAGCAGAAGATGTAATGTCTATAAGAAAAGTATTAGAATCTCATGGTTCTAAGATGGGAATTATTCCAAAAATAGAAAATGCTGCTGGTGTTAGAAATATCCAAGAAATAATTGAAGTTAGTGAAGGTATTATGGTAGCAAGAGGAGATTTAGGGGTAGAAATGCCTGCGGAATCAATTCCTCTAGCACAAAAAGAAATTATTAAAGAATGTAATTTAGCAGGGAAACCTGTTATTACCGCAACGCAAATGCTAGAAAGTATGGTAAATAGTTATCGTGCTACAAGGGCAGAAACAAGCGACGTTGCTAATGCAATATTCGATGGAACAGATAACATCATGTTGAGTGGTGAAACTGCATCAGGTAAATATCCTTTAGAAGCTGTTAGAACAATGGCAACTATTGCGCAAACAACCGAAGGGGCACTAAATTATAAAGAAATTTTTGAAAGTAAAGGCATTAGAAATCGTGCAGGTAGTACAGAAGCAATTAGTCATGCTTGCGTACAAGTTGCAGAAGAAATTAATGCTGATGCTATTCTTACAATAACTGAATCTGGCGAAACTGCACGAATGATTGCTAAGTATAGACCTTCTTGCAAGGTTATAGCAGTAACAAGAGTGCCGGAAAAAGTAAAGGCTATGCAACTTTTTTGGGGTGTAGTACCAATCTTAGGACCATATTCTAAGAATACAGATGAAATGATAGATTTATCTATTAAAGCAGCAGTAGGAAAAGAGCTTTGCAAGCAAGGTGATACAATTATTGTTACAGCTGGTGTACCAATAGGGGTACCAGGTAGTACAAATTTAATAAAGGTGGTTACATTGGGTAAAAACTTAATTACAGGCATGGGTATCGGCAAAAAACCTATTACAGGCAAAGCTTGCGTATGTCTCACACAAGAAGATTTTGAAACTAAATTTAAAGAAGGCATGATCCTTGTTGTAGATGTTTTAAATGACGAGGCTGTAAAATATGCAACCAAAGCGTCTGCTATCGTTGCCGAAGAAGGTGGTTTAACATCTTCTGTTGCGATTGTAGGAGTCAACTTCGGTATACCTGTAATAGTAGGTGCATCTAATGCAACTATTGCAATACCAGATGGATCAGATATAACTGTTGATACAGTAGCCGGTATTGTTTATGAGGGAATAATAAATATACAATAATATAAAAGGGAGTTCGTTATGGTAGACGATTCATTAAAGGTAATACATGCGCCGACTCTCCAAAAAACACTTGATGACGTTAAACGTCTTGCAAAAGTAGTTGATAGTGAATCTACAGCTTATTCAGTTGAAGATGAAGAAATACTTCGATCACTAATAAATAATTTACAAATGTTGCAAGAAATGCAAGTTGATACAGTAATGACAAGAACAGTCAAACACAGTATAGGTGAAGCTACAAATACCTGTATAGAAAAAATGTCTGTATTAACCAATAACGGTGTTTATGTAGATGGAGCTTGTGAGAGTGTAAAAGATGCTGCTATTTTTTACTTACGCAGAAAAAATATTGAAGCAGCTAGCAATACACTTGAAGCATTGAAGAATATTGCCTGGCAACATAAAGAAAAAAGAATACATACCTTAGAACTTTTAGGGATGATTGCTTGTGTAGCGCTTAAAAGTGATTTAGATGATTTGGCATTTTATTGTGCTGATTCCATCAATTACTTAACTTGCGATTTAGTAATAGATGCTGATGAAGAAGTAGAAAAGACTTCATTAACAATGTTGCAACAAATTGCAGGTATGGCAGCACGAATGAAAAACTATAATGCCTTTGCTACAGTAATATCTAAAGTTGCAATACATTATGCTACAGAAAAAAGAGTGCTCGTAGGTACTACGATGATGTCTTTTGTTTTAGATTTACTATTTATTGCATCAGATAGAAGATATATAGATGCATTACCTATGCTTAAATGGATATCTTTACATATTATTAGAGATAAAAAGCTCACCATAGCTGATAAGCAAAAATTCTTACATGAATGGTGCATATTAACAGCGCAAATGGCAAATAGAGATTGGGCAGATGTAACCAAATTACTTCTAAATGGTATTTGCCGCTTCCTTGTTAAAGAAAAAGATCCAATTTTAACTAAAGCAGTAATTAATGATTTTTCTATGCATTTCCAAATGCATGCCCGTAAAGACGGATTTGAACGCACATATGAGTTGTACCAACCATGGCATAAATTTATGTTATTCTTATTTGATATCGCTTTAGTTTCTACTAGAACTAAATCAGATCAAGAGTATATAATGCAATTCATAATTCGTGTAAAACGAGACCTAGTAACTGGCGTTGCTCGTGCTACTATGAGAGAAGAATATGAAATTTATCATGAGTGGCTCAAACTCTGGTTGAAATCAATTGGCGACAACGAAAAACGTCAAGAGATGGTGCGTGCTTTTGTGCAGATGACAGCACTTTACTGGCATTCAACACAGATGATTGCATCTAAAAAACAATGGGAATATATGAAAGATATTGTTGAACCATCGGTATTAACTGATGTTCAAAAAGAAGTATTAAAAAATATTACTTAAATTAAAATCTTACATTGACGAAAATAGAAAAATAATGGTATAATGATTTCAGTAAAAATCTTACCTTTAAAGCGGTCCAGAGAGGCTGTAAGGTAGACTTTGTGATGATGAAGCACTAAGCCTTCTTGCGCCCTTTTTAGGACAAGAAGGCTTTTTTTATATGAAAAATTAGGGAGGTAGAACAATGGCAAAATCAAATGTATCTCTTGCAGGCAGAGATATTCTCGACATTGAGAGTTTAAGTGTTGAGGAAGTTGAATTAGTACTTCAAACTGCAGTAGAGATGAAAAAAATTATGAAAAGGGATATTAAGAAAGTCCCATCTTTACGAGGTAAATCAATCATTAATTTGTTCTACGAACCAAGTACAAGAACTAGAACTTCCTTTGAACTTGCAGGTAAATATCTAGGCGCAGATGTTGTAAATATTACTACAGCAAGCTCTAGTGTTGTAAAAGGTGAATGTTTAAGAGATACAATCTTAACGGTTCAAGCTATGGAATGCGATGCAGTAGTTATGCGTCATCCAATTGAAGGGGCAGCAGCTTATGCAGCAGAAATCGCGGATCCAGTAATCATTAATGCTGGAGATGGTGCGCACGCTCATCCTTCACAAGGATTCTTAGATATGTTTACAATCCGAGAAGCTGGAAAAGATTTCAAAGGTCTTAAAATGGCAATACTTGGAGATGTTTTATATAGCCGTGTTGCAAGAACGAATATTGCAGCTTGGAAAAAAATGGGTGCAGATGTACATGTTGCAGGTCCGATGACTTTGATGCCACACGACATTGAAGCACTAGGTGTAACTGTTCATACTCGCGTTGAAGATGCTCTTGAAGGCGCAGATGTTGTAGACATTTTACGTATTCAATTGGAAAGACAAAAATCAGGTCTTTTCCCATCACCACGTGAATATGCACGTATTTTTGGTGTGAATGAAAAACGCCTTGCACTTGCAAAAGAAGATGCAATAGTATTACATCCAGGTCCAATGAACAGAGGTCTTGAAATTTCATTCGAAGTTGGTTATTGCGATCAAGCAAAAATTCGTGACGAAGTTCAAAATGGCGTAGCAGTACGCATGGCCTTGTTATTCTTAACTTTGACAGGGGGTAAGCAAATTGAAACTATTGATTAAAGGTGGTAGGGTTGTAGATCCTTCCCAAAAATTAGATGCAGTAATGGACGTACTTTTAGAAGACGGTCTAGTAAAAGAAGTAGCAAAAGAAATAAAAACAAAAGTAGACGAAACTTTTGATGCTAAAGGATTAGTTGTAGCACCAGGCTTTATCGATGTACACACACATTTGCGCGAACCAGGTCTTGAAGCAAAAGAAGACATCGTATCTGGAACTAAAGCAGCAGCATCAGGCGGTATTACAACAATCGCATGTATGCCAAATACAAAACCAATTATTGATAATTCAATTATCGTATCTGGTATTAAAGAACGTGCAGCACGCGAAGGTTATGTTAATGTAGAAGTTATTGGTGCTATAAGTAAAGGCGAAGAAAGCAAAGAACTTGCAGAAATGATCGACATGACAGAAAAAGGCGCAATGGCATTTTCTGATGACGGTCACTATGTAAAAAGCTCTCGCTTATTTACTATGGCAGCTAAATATATTGCACCTTTTGATAAAGTATTAATTTCTCACGCAATCGACCATGAACTTGGTGGCGAAGGATATATGCATGAAGGTGCAGTTTCCGCACGCATTGGTGTACCGGGAATCCCAGCAATTTCAGAAGATATTGCAGTATCAAGAGATTGCATTATCGCAGAATACACAGGTGCTAAAGTGCATATTGCACACGTTGCATCTAAAGGCGCAGTAGAAATCATTCGTCAAGCAAAAGCTCGTGGCGTAAAAGTTACAGCAGAAACTGCTGTACATCATATAACTCTTACTGATGAAGCTTGTGCTAGTTATAGTCCAGCAACAAGAGTTTCACCACCATTACGTTCTCAAGACCATGTAGATGCATTACGTGAAGGTTTAAAAGATGGCACAATTGATGCTATCGTAACTGACCATGCACCACATGCTCCAGAAGAAAAAGATGTTGAGTTCAGAAACGCTCCATGTGGATTCTGTGGGCTTGAAACATCAGTTGGTGTAATTTTAACAGAACTTTTTCATAAAAAACTCTTCACAATTAATGAAATTGTTGATAAAATGAGTACAGCGCCTGCGAATATTTTTGCACTAAAAAGTGGAAATTTAAAAGTTGGTTCTCCTGCGGATGTGACAATTATCGACCTTGACAAAGAATGGATAGTTGAAAGCATGCAATTTTATACAAAAGGAAAAGTAACGCCTTTTGAAGGAAAAAAATGCAAAGGCAAAGCGGTAGCAACTATAGTAGCTGGTGAAATTGTTATGAGAGATGGTGTATTATGCACAAAATAGCGCGAAAAGGTAAACTAGTATTAAAAGATGGCAGCGTGTACGAAGGTGAGTTATATGGCAAACGCAACGCAGTGGGTGAAGTAGTATTCACTACAGGCATGAGTGGTTATCAAGAAACATTAACTGACCCATCTTTCTGCGACCAAATCGTTGTAATGACATATCCGTTAGTTGGTAACTATGGAATAAACCCTATGTTTAATCAAGGGGACAGATGCTTTTTCCAAGGTTATGTAATTAGCGAATTATGCGATCATCCAAGTAACTGGACAAATGAAAAATCTTTAGAAGAATTTTTAGATGAACAAGATATTCCAACTTTAGTTGGTGTAGATACAAGAGCAATTACACGACGTTTAAGAAACTATGGTGTAATTCAAGGCGTTATCGTTCCAAGCGAAATGCCTCAAGAAGAAGTTGATAAACTTCTTGCTACGCCAGATGTTCACGATCAAGTAGAAAAAGTTACTACTAAAAAAATCTATAAAATGGGCGACGGTAAATTTAATGTTGCTGTAATGGACTATGGTATCAAACGCAATATCCTTGAATACCTAGTAAGTTTCGGTTGTAATTTAACCGTATATCCAGCATTTACAAGTGCAGAGGAAGTATTAGCTTCTAACCCAGATGGAATATTCTTGTCCAACGGACCTGGAGATCCAAAAGATTTAACAGAAGTAATCGAAAACATTAAGAAATTCTTAGGCAAGAAACCAATTTTTGGAATCTGCTTAGGTCATCAACTTCTTGCATTAGCAAATGGTGCAGATACTTACAAATTAAAGTTTGGTCATCGTGGTATCAACCATCCAGTTAAAGACTTAGTAGAACATAAAGTATGTATATCTTCTCAAAATCATGGTTACGCAGTAGAAGAAGAATCCTTAAAGAAAATCAATGCCGAAGTTACAAACGTTTCTTTAAATGATGGAACAATAGAAGGTATCAAATATTTAGACCACCCAACTTTCGCAGTACAATACCATCCTGAGGCTTGTCCAGGACCTGGTGGCCATGAATATTTATTCGAAAGATTTGTAAAAATGATGGGAGGACAAAAGTAAATGCCGAAACTTGAGAATATTAAAAAAGTACTTGTAATCGGTTCAGGTCCTATCATCATCGGTCAAGCTGCAGAGTTTGACTATGCTGGTACACAAGCTTGTCGTGCATTAAAAGAAGAAGGATTAGAAGTTGTTTTAGTAAACAGTAATCCTGCTACCATCATGACTGATGTTCATATTGCTGACAGAGTTTATATTGAACCAGTAAATGTAGAATTTATCGAAAACATAATTAGAAAAGAACGTCCTGATTCTATGCTTGCAACCCTTGGTGGACAAGTAGGCCTTAACTTAGCGTTAGAACTAGAAGATAAAGGCATTCTTAGAGAATATAATGTAAAACTTCTTGGAACACAAATTCGCAGTATTAAGCGCGCTGAAGACCGTGAATTGTTCAAAGAAACAATGGAAAAAATTAACCAACCAATACCAGAAAGTACTATAGTAGAAACAATTTCTGCAGCAAAAGAATTTGCTAAAGAAGTAGGTTTTCCACTTATCGTACGCCCAGCTTATACCTTAGGTGGTACAGGCGGCGGTATTGCAGAATCTGAAGAAGAACTTGATGAAATCGTAAATAAAGGCTTGAAATACAGTCTTATTGGACAAGCTCTTATTGAAAGATCTGTGGCAGGTTGGAAAGAAATTGAATATGAAGTATTACGCGATGCTGATGATAACTGTATTACAGTTTGTTCTATGGAAAACTTAGACCCAGTAGGCGTACATACAGGTGACTCTATTGTAGCTGCACCAGCACAAACTCTTACAGATAGAGAAGTACAACTTTTACGTCAAGCTTCTATCGATATCGTAAGAGAACTTGAAGTATGCGGTGGTTGTAACGTACAATTAGCACTTGATCCATATTCTGAACGTTATTATGTAATTGAAGTAAATCCTCGTGTAAGTCGTTCCTCTGCGCTTGCATCTAAAGCAACTGGTTATCCGATTGCAAAAGTAGCAAGTAAAATTGCAGTAGGTTATACCTTAGATGAAATTCAAAATGCAGTAACTAAGAAAACTACAGCATGTTTTGAACCATCTTTAGACTATGTTGTATTGAAATTCCCACGTTGGCCATTTGATAAATTCGTGACAGCAGATAAAACTCTTGGCACGCAAATGAAAGCAACTGGCGAAGTTATGGCAATTGAACGTAACTTAGAAGCTGCAATGCTTAAAGCGATTCGCTCTTTAGAAATCGGGCTTATTCACTTAGATATGCCAGAACTAAGAGATGTTTGCGATGCAGATTTAAGAGATAGAATCTCTAAGATTGATGACGAAAGACTTTTTGTAATCGCAGAAGCATTCCGCCGTGGTACTACAATAGAATTCGTTCATGAGATCACTAAAATAGATCGTTGGTTCTTACAAAAAGTAATGAACATCGTTAAAATGGAAGAAGTTATTAAAACTCATCCATTAAGCGAAACAATAATGCGTAAAGCGAAAAGAATGGGCTTTGCAGATATTACTATCGGTCAATTGGTTGGTAAAGAAGCAATGGAAATTCGTGCTATGCGTAAAGAAATGGGCATTATGCCAACCTTCAAGATGGTTGATACTTGCGCAGCAGAATTCGAAGCAGAAACGCCTTACTACTATTCAACTTACGGACAAGAAGATGAAGTATTAGTAACAGATAAAAAGAAAGTTTGCGTACTAGGTTCCGGTCCAATCCGTATCGGTCAAGGGGTAGAGTTCGACTATTGCTCTGTACATTCTGTATGGGCGCTTAAAGAACTTGGTTATGAAACAATCATTATCAACAACAACCCTGAAACAGTAAGTACCGACTTTGATACAGCAGATAGACTTTACTTCGAACCACTTACTCTTGAAGATGTTTTAAATATCTTAGACAAAGAGCAACCAGAAGGCGTTATTGTACAGTTTGGTGGACAAACAGCAATTAATCTTGCTGGACCACTTGCAGCAGCTGGCATTAAAATCCTTGGTTCAACAGTAGATAGCATTGATAAAGCAGAAGATAGAGAACGTTTTGATCAATTGCTTACAGAATGCGATATTCCTCGTCCACAAGGCTTTACTGTATTTGATACAGATGGCGCAGTTAAAGCTGCTGAAACAGTTGGCTATCCAGTAATGGTACGTCCTTCTTATGTGCTTGGTGGTCGTGCGATGGAAATCGTATATAATGTTGACGAATTAAAATACTACATGTCTCATGCAGTAAAAGCTTCTAAAGAACATCCAGTACTTGTAGATCACTATTTACAAGGTACAGAAGTTGAAGTAGACGCTATTTGTGATGGAACAGATGTGCTTATTCCTGGTATTATGGAACATATCGAACGCGCAGGTGTTCACTCCGGTGACTCCATCGCTGTATATCCACCACAAACTATTTCTGAACATGTTATCAAAACAATTATCAACTACACAAACAAACTTGCTTTAGGACTAGAAGTAAAAGGTATGATTAATATCCAATACATCGTTCGTGGCAGTGAAGTGTATGTAATTGAAGTAAATCCACGTTCATCTCGTACAGTACCTTTCTTAAGTAAGGTTACAACTATACCAATGATTAACGTAGCAACTAAAGCTGCAATGGGCGTATCCATAAAAGAACAAGGTTTTAAACCAGGTCTTGGCTACTTCCCGGATTACTATGCTGTAAAAGCACCAGTATTCAGCTTTAACAAAATGAGTAACGTTGATATTACTTTAGGACCAGAAATGAAATCTACTGGCGAAGTAATGTGTGTAGATTATCAATACTCTCGAGCTTTGTATAAAGCATGTATTGCCTCAGGACTTAATGTACCACATGAAGGTTCAATCCTTATTACTGTTGCTGATCAAGATAAACCAGAAGCAGCAGAAATTGCAGCAGGTTTTGAAGAGCTTGGTTACCAAATCATGGCCACTGGTGGTACTGCAGCATATCTTAAAGAAAAAGGTATCAATGTAGAAGTTGCTAATAAACTTAGCGATAATGAACATGATATTCTTGATGATATTAAAGAAGGTCGCATCAGCATGGTTATAAACACTACTAACCATGGTAAAGATGCAGAACGTGATGGATTTAAAATTAGACGTGCTACTGTTGAACATGCTATTGCGTGCTTAACTTCAATGGACACAGCACGTGAATTGCAAAGAGTTATGTCTGCAATGCGTCGTCGTCGTGTTGTAAGTGTAGTAGCATTGCAAGATTTAGCTTGGGAGGAATAAGCCATGGCTAAAAAAGTAGTAGTAGAAGGAAAAGTTATTGGACAACACGTTCTTAATATTACAACGAAACAAATAGACGTAAAAGCTCCGGAAATTGCACAAAGTGCAGTTCCGGGGCAATTTGTCAATGTACAGGTATCTAAAAGAAATTCACCTCTCCTAAGAAGACCTTTTGGTATTGCTTCAGTTAATAAAGAAACTGGTATAATTACCATGATTTATCGTATTCTTGGTGACGGTACAAAAATTTTGCGAGATGTGTGCAGTGGCGATGAAATAAGTATTGTAGGACCATTGGGCAAAGGCTTTGATTTAAAAGCAAAAAAACCTCTTATCGTAGGCGGGGGCTTAGGTCTTGCACCATTACTTTCTTTAGCAGAAGGAATGGAAGGCAAAAAAGCAGATGTTCTTATGGGTGGACGTTGTGAAGATGATATGTTTTGGACTGATTACTTCGCACCTATAAGTAATAATGTTTATGTAACTACAGACGATGGTTCAATGGGGATTAAAGGTACAGTTATGGCAGTATTGCCAAAACTTCTTGCTGCAAATAAATATGATTGTGTATATGTTTGCGGACCAGAACCAATGATGAAAGCTGTAGCAGCAGAATGCATGAAACAAAAAATCAAATGCCAAGTATCTTTAGAAAAATATATGGCTTGTGGTTTAGGTGCTTGTTTATCCTGTTCTTGTGAAGGTATAGGTGAACGTATTAAAGTATGTACCGATGGGCCTGTGTTCTGGGCAGAGGAGGTAGGAGAATGGTAAAAGGATTATATGACAACCGTTTGAACACCAATATTGCTGGACTTAAAATGAAAACACCAATTACTACAGCATCAGGAACTTTCGGTTTTGGTTTAGAATTTACAGATTTTCTTGATCTTGAAAAAGTTGGTGCAGTTACTACTAAGGGTACAACTTTAGAACCTCGTGCAGGTAATAAAGGTCAACGTGCAGTTGAAACACCAGCAGGAATGCTTAATTGTATCGGACTTGAAAATCCTGGTTCAGATTACTTTCTAAAAGAAACTTTACCAGAATTGAAAAAATATAAAGTACCTGTAATTGTTAATATTGCAGGCTCTTCACCAGAAGAATATGGCGAGCTTGCTGCTAAGTTAGATGTAAAAGGCGTAGATGCGTTAGAAATAAACATCTCTTGCCCAAATGTTAAACATGGCGGTATCGCTTTTGGAACCTGTCCAGAAAGCGCAGCAGAAGTTGTTGAGCAAGTAAAGAAAAATACTTCTAAAGTTGTTATTACAAAGTTATCTCCAAATGTTACCAGCGTAACAGAGATGGCACTAGCAGTAGAAGCAGCTGGAACAGATGCTATTTCTCTGATTAATACTTTGATAGGTGTGAAGATTGACATTCATAGACAAAAACCAGTATTAGGCAATATTACAGGTGGTCTTAGCGGCCCTTGTGTTCGTCCTGTAGCCGTGAAAATGTGTTATGACGTAGCCCAAGTGGTAAAAGTTCCAATCATCGGTATGGGCGGAATTATGAACGCTGAGGATGCGATAGAATTTTTCTTAGCTGGAGCTTCTGCAGTTGCAGTAGGGACAGCAAACTTTGTTGATCCAACAATTGCAGAAACAATTTGTCACGGGATTCTAGAATATATGGATGACCATAAGATTAAGAAACTTAGTGATATGATTGGTGCAGCCTTGCCAGAAGGCAAATTACCTACAAAATAATTTACTGTGAGGTACAATATGCAAAATGATAATCGTTTAATAGTAGCTTTAGATTTTCCTACCGCAGACTTAGCAAAAAAAGCAGTGCTTGAAATAGGCGATGCAGTTACTTACTACAAAGTTGGTATGGAACTATATTATGCAGCAGGAAATGAAATGATTAACTTTTTAAAAGAAAATAAAAAGCAAGTCTTTCTAGATTTAAAATTACAAGATATTCCTAATACTGTTGCAAGTGCACTAAAAGTTTTAACTGCTCTTGGTACCGATATGATGAACGTACATGCAGTAGGCGGTAAAAAGATGATGAGTGAAGCAGTAGAGGCAGTACGTGCAGAAGCAGAAAAGCTTGGCATTGCAACACCAAAACTTATTGCTGTAACTATCTTAACTAGCATGGATGAAGAACAGTTTAATGGTCTTAACTATAAAACAACTATTTCAGAACAAGTAGTAAGCCTAGCTAAACTTGCAAAAGAAGCAGGTATGGATGGTGTTGTAGCATCTCCTAACGAGGCAGCAGCAATTAGAGAAGCTTGTGGCGAAGGATTTTTGATTGTTACACCTGGGGTTCGTCCAGTAGGTGCAGCAGTAGATGATCAAAGTCGCATTGCAACTCCAGCAGGTGCTTTAGCAAATGGTTCTACACATCTTGTAGTAGGCAGACCTATTACAAAAGCTGAAAATAAAACAGAAGCTGCACAAGCGATTGTTGCGGAAATGAATGGAAATTAGAGGTGCAAAATGTTAACTGAACAAGAAGTAATGAAACTTTTAGAAGAAACAGAAGCAGTATTACACGGACATTTCTTGCTTACAAGCGGATTACATAGTCCAATGTATGTAGAAAAATTTAATGTTTTGCAACATCCTTTATATACAGAAAAACTATGTAAAGAATTAGCAAGACGCTATAAAGATGCAGGTGTAGAGCTTGTAGTTGGACCTGTAACTGGCGGCATTTTACTTGCTCATGAAGTAGGTAAAGAACTCGGTACACGTGCTATTTTCACTGAAAGAGATAACGGCAAAATGACTCTTAAACGTGGTTTCCAAATTCCAGAAGGTTGCAAAGTTCTAGTTGTAGAAGATATTGTAACTACTGGTGGTAGCGTTGTAGAAGTTATGGACGTAGTTAGAGAACATGGCGGCGACATCGTAGGTGTAGGACTTTTAGTTGATCGTAGTGGTGGTAAAGTTGATTTTGGTGTACGCACTGAAGCTTTATTAAAACTAGATGTAAAAGCTTACAAACCAGAAGAATGCCCACTTTGTAAAGAAGGTAAAGAACTTACAAAACGCGGTAGTACCGGTAAAAAATAAGAAAATTAAGAAGTCGTATCATTAATTTGATACGACTTTTTTTATGAAAAATTAAGCAAAAAGAATAGTAATATGCTATAATTTAATGTATAACTTTAAGTAAAGGTGACATGAATATGAAATATGTGATTCTTGGAATTGCAGGTTTGGCAATAGCCTATGGACTCATGGATGAACAACAATTAGAAGTGCTTAATAAAGCAATAATGATATGTTTGGAGTGTATAGGAATTGGCTAAGCGTAAAATAGTACAGCTTATTACAACATTACTATATAATGGGAATTTAAGCGGTTTTGTTAAAGGCGAAATTTGGCAAAATCAGCCTAAAAGTGTTTGCGTACCTGGACTTAATTGTTATTCATGTCCTGGTGCTCTTGGTGCATGCCCAATTGGCTCTTTTCAAGCAACAATGGCAGGGACGGCATTAAAAATACCTTTCTATGTACTAGGTTTGATAACCCTTTTTGGAATCTTGTTAGGCCGCCTAATTTGCGGCTGGATGTGTCCGTTTGGATTAGTTCAAGAGTTACTCTACAAAATTCCAACCCCAAAAATTAGTAAAAGCGATTTTACTCGCAAATTAACTTCGTTAAAGTATGTTATAGGAATCGTATTTGTTATACTTTTACCGATTTACTATTGTCTTGCAAATGGAGTAGGGTCGCCTGCTTTTTGTAAATTTATTTGCCCTGCTGGAACTTTAGAGGCAGGTATACCTTTAGCAATAGGTAATGAATATGTAAGAAACACAATAGGCCTTATGTTTGGCTGGAAGGCTTTAGTGCTTGCTGTTGTCGTAATAACATCGATAGTTATGTATCGACCTTTCTGTAGATTTATATGTCCTTTGGGCGCCTTTTATGGTTTCTTTAATAAGATATCTTTCTTTGGTGTGAAAGTAGATGCATTAAAATGTACTGACTGCAAGCAATGTATAAGAACTTGTAAGATGGATGTAAAATGCGTTGGCGATAAAGAATGTATTAATTGTGGTGAGTGTGCCAAAACTTGTAAGTTTGGTGCAATTAGTATTGGTAAGAAATAGTAAAGGAGTGATATTATAATGAAAACACTTTTAAAAATTATTGGAATTTTAGTAGTGGTTGTAGCAGTAGGTGTAGCAGGATTTTTTGGATATATTTATTATAGTCAAAGTGAGGGTATAAGTGAGGCAGCAAGCAAAATAGGCACACAAGCGGATGACTTTGTTGTAGAAACAATGGACGGTAAACAAGTTAAACTATCTGATTATAAAGGAAAGACAGTATTTGTAAATTTCTGGGCTACTTGGTGTCCACCATGCGTAGGTGAATTGCCTGAGTTCGAAGCTGTTTATCCAGAATACAAAGATAAAATCCAATTTCTTATTGTAAGTACTGATACTGATAAATCAAAAGCAGTTGAATTTATTAAAGAAAAAGGATATACTATGCCATTTTTCTGGGATAATGGAAAAGCAGCGTCTAAAGTTTACTCTATTCAAGCAATTCCAACATCTATTTTGATTGGTGAAGATGGAAAGATTCTTAATATGCATTTAGGCGGAATGACAAAAGAGCAATTTCTAGAGTTTTTAAGCAAAGCAAAAAAATAAAAAGGGGATCAGTATGTCTGACGAAAAACTTGAAATGGTCAAAGCTACTTTAGGAGAATGGGCGCTTCTGCAAGAATTGCCACAAGAAATTAATGGATTTACCTATAAAGAAGGTGGCGCAATAGAAGGCAATCTCATAAAGCTTTGTTCTTATGTTAATGAAGAAAATAAACGTAGCTTGCATTTTGTATATACAAAAGAAACTGAAGATTATTTTCCTGTTAAAGAAGTAGGCCTACATTCTTTTAGAGATATTAAATATTTCACTAGAGATAAAGAAATTTTTGAAAAAAACATGTTAGAAGATTTATCAAAACTTTTAACCGAAATAGATGTTAATACAGATGTAAATGATAAATTTGCTGTTGAAGAAATTGGTTTGAAAAACTGGGAATATGGTGCGAAATTAGAGCCTCAAATAGGCAGTTATCAATTGTTTATCAACCCGCGGAAACCAGTAGAATTCATCAATGGATCGATAGTGTTTATCGATTATAGTGACTTTGAAAATGGCAATCAGTTAATGATTATATACAATTATTATAAAGAGTGTTTTTTTGCAGAAATTAAGAAACATTTTACCCCAATAACAGTACATGATTTCGATTGTGAAACTTTAGAGCAACTAGAAAAACTTTTAGAAAATAACTTGAAAGAGTATCTAGAAAAAATCAATTAAAAAAACTTATAAAATACCCTTGACATATATATATTTATGTCATATAATATCAATTGTTCACTGATTAAATGGCCCGGTGGTTCAGTTGGTTAGAATGCCGCCCTGTCACGGCGGAGGTCGAGGGTTCGAGTCCCTTCCGGGTCGCCATTTATGCCTCGGTAGCTCAGTTGGTAGAGCAAAGGACTGAAAATCCTTGTGTCCACAGTTCGATTCTGTGCTGAGGCACCATTTGCGGAAATAGCTCAGTGGTAGAGCACCTCCTTGCCAAGGAGGGGGTCGCGAGTTCGAATCTCGTTTTCCGCTCCAATTTTCATCTTAGTTTATGCGTAAGAGAAAATGTTGCTTGTGAACGGCAACACACACAATTGCATATAGGAAGAACACTTGCCAGAGTTCTTTTTATAATAAAAGGCGACATAGCCAAGTGGTAAGGCAGAGGTCTGCAAAACCTTTATCCCCAGTTCAAATCTGGGTGTCGCCTCCACTATTGATTATGTGCCGGGGTGGCGGAACTGGCAGACGCAAGGGACTTAAAATCCCTCGGGGAGTGATCCCCGTACCGGTTCGATTCCGGTCCTCGGCACCATTTTTTATTTTTGCACATAATTACAACACATAACTGAATACGGCCCGGTGGTTCAGTTGGTTAGAATGCCGCCCTGTCACGGCGGAGGTCGAGGGTTCGAGTCCCTTCCGGGTCGCCAATATATGCGGAAATAGCTCAGTGGTAGAGCACCTCCTTGCCAAGGAGGGGGTCGCGAGTTCGAATCTCGTTTTCCGCTCCACTTATTAATCCTGCGGATTAAACGTTCCGCAAAAAACGATAGCGGAAGTTACGCGCAAGCTTGTAACTACTGATCTGCACGCGCTAAAGCGCTAGCAGCTCATGCATCCGCTCCACTTATTAATCCTGCGGACAAAAGGCTCCGCGAAAACCAGTACATAGGGGTATAGCTCAACTGGTAGAGTAGCGGTCTCCAAAACCGTTGGTTGTGGGTTCGATTCCTACTGCCCCTGCCAAAAACAAAAAAACCGTCAAGACAATGTCTTGACGGTTTTTATTTGCCCAAATATTTGCTAAAAGAAAAAGAAAGTAGAAATATTAAAACAATAGTGGTATAATTTTTAGTATATTTAGAGATAATTGGAGGGATACAATATGGAATGTCCAAAATGTCATGGAGAAAATTTAACAGTTATTAGTGAAACTAAAACTGAAGGAAAAGATTTTAGCGCAGGCAAAGGTATTTGTGGTGCTCTTTTATTAGGACCTGTTGGTTTAATATGTGGTTTATGTGGTAAAGGAAAAACTACAAATAGCACTAATTATTGGTTATGTCATGATTGTGGAGCTAAGATAAAAGTTTAATTATGAATGATTCGACAACGAACGGTTCTGGAGACCGCTACTCTGCCAAATGGATAAAAGCGATGCGAATAGGCAATTTTTTTGGTTGTCATCAAATGCCAGCTCGTAGCTTTTTTTATAATAATTATCAGTTCCCAGTATGTGCAAGATGTACTGGTGTCATTTTAGCAGCACTAATTGCTATACCATTATTTATGGTGTATAAGCTAAATATTTATATAGCTCTTGCCTTAAGTTCTGTCATGCTTATTGATTGGGGCATCCAATATCTTGGGATCAAAGAATCTACTAATACTAGAAGATTTGTTACAGGATTCATAGGCGGATTTGGCTGGACTTATGTTTATCTATATTTTTATGTGTTTTTGTACGACTTAATAAAAGCATTAGTTTCATAAAAAAAGCACTTTGCTTAGGCAGGGTGCTTTTCTAGTTAAATAACCGTAAAATATACTGAAAAACTATAATAAATTCCTATGCAAAATGGCGAATTTATCGTATAATATGTATGTATGTCATTAAATAATTTTATAAGGAGAATGCTTATGCAACAAACCCCAGATTGGTCACTTGGTGACGAGTATCTGCGTGAAAACGCGCCTGAGCTAATCCCTTTTTTAGAAAAGTATAGTCCTTGCACTTTAACTCCAAGTAGTGAAGATAAATATTTCGGAGTGCTTTTAACTGGTATTGTTGCTCAACAATTACCACCAGAAGTAAGTGTAGAACTTATGGGAAAACTAGCTAAGCTTGCTGGTGGCTCTTTAAATCCAGAAGGTATTGCAAAAGTTGCTGATGAAGATTTTATTGCTTGTGGTTTAGCACCTCAAAAAATAGAATACGTTAAGAACTTTGCTCAATTAGTTTTAAATAAAGAAATAGACTTTAGTAGTTTTGCTGAAATGACTGAAGGACAGATAATGAAAAAATTATTAACTGTACGCGGTCTTGGGCAATGGACTATTGAAATGTTTATGCTTCTTTCTCTATGTAGAACAGATATATTGCCTGGTGATGATTTTCTCTTGAAGAAAGAAATCCAGCAATTGTTTAATTTAGATACACTACCAAAGCGCGGACAAATAGTTAAGCTAGTTGAAAAATACCGCCCTTGGAGAAGTCTTGTTGTGTGGTACTTATGGGCCAACGCGGCAAGCAAAAACGAAAATAAATAATCGAGGATTAGAAAGTAGGTGGCATAAATGTCAGCATTCGCACAGTTAAAGGTTTGTGAAGAAACCTGCCAAAAACTTAAAAAAATGGGTATCATAAAACCAATGCCTGTACAAGAACAAGCTATTCCTGCACTTATGGCAGGGAGAGATGTTATTGCACGTGCGCAAACTGGAACTGGCAAAACACTTGCTTTTCTTGTTCCATTAGCACAAAGATTAGATAAAGAAAAAGGTTTTGTACAAGCCTTAGTTATCACTCCTACAAGAGAACTTGCTCAACAAGTAGCAACCGAAATGAAACGTCTTTTAGGTGATGATAACGAACTTAAAGTTCTTGCTGTAACAGGTGGTAGGGACTTTGAACAACAAAAGAATAAGTTAGATGGTAAAGCTCATGTTTTAGTAGGTACGCCAGGACGTCTTTTGGATCATATTAGAAAAGGCAGTACTAACTTAGGTGGTGTTACTTATTTAGTATTAGACGAAGTTGATGAAATGCTTTTACAAGGTTTTATGGATGATGCACTAGAGCTTATTGCTCTTATTAATCCTGAGCATCAAACAATGCTTTGCTCTGCAACCTTGAATGAAGAAGTTCGTAAAATTGGTAAAAAACTTACTAAGAATTGCGCCCTTATCGACATCAATCCTGATATGGCAGTTGTAGATAAGATTCAACAAATCTGTATTAAGACAGCAGATGAATATAAAGATAAAGCATTAATTACTCTTATCAATAAATACAATCCGTACTTGATGATTATCTTTTGCGTAAGTAAAGAACGCGCAAAAGAACTAAATGATCGTCTTGGTACTGCTGGTTATAACGTAGATGTTCTCCATGGCGAAATGAGTGCTGCAAAGCGCAAAACAGTTATGAAGAACTTCCGTGATGCTAAACTCCAAATCCTTGTAGCAAGTGATATTGCTGCTCGTGGACTTGATGTTGAAGGTGTAACTCACGTTATTAACTATGATATTCCTCGTGATGTTGATTGGTATGTACATAGAATTGGTCGTACTGGTCGCGCAGGTAGAGATGGTATTGCAGTAACTTTATATACTGCAGATGAAGTAAAATGGCTCAAAAACATTGAATCCAAATTAGGAATTCAAATGGAAAAACAAAATCTTGAAGGCAAAACTCTTGCTAGACGTAGCATTGAATCAGCTAAGAAGAAAACTGGTAACAAAACTAAGTCTACAGGTCCTAAACGTGGTAAAAGCGGCGTGAAAGATAAACGTAAAGGACCTAAGTTAGGTTCTAATAGAAGACAAGGTGGTAAAAAATGAGTAACGTAGAAACTACCCGTATCGCAGATTTGCTTGCAGGTCTTGCGAAATTCGGTGCAACAGAAAAAGGCGGAGTAACTAGATTAGGATATTCTGAAGAAGATAGAGCAGCGCAAAACTGGTTATTAGACCAAGTTAAAGATTTAAATCTTGCAGTGCGTGAAGATGCTGTAGGTAATTTATTCTTGCGTAAAGAAGGTACTGATCCTTCACTTCCAGCTGTAGCAATGGGTTCACACCTTGATACAGTTATCGAAGGTGGGGCTTATGATGGTATGGTAGGCGTAGTTGCTGCTTTAGAAGTAGTGCGTTTGCTTGAAGGTAAGGAATTAAAAAGAGCTTTAGAAGTAATTGTTTTTAGAGCAGAAGAATCCAGTCGTTTTGGATTTGCAACTATGGGTAGCAAATTTATGGCAGGCAAAGGAGACGTTGAACAGTTTTCTACTGCAGGTCGCAAAGACGATATCTCTTTTAAAGAAGCACTTACTAAATGGGGTTGTGACCCAGCAAAATATAAAGATGCGATTATTCAAAAAGGCGCTTACGATAGCTTCTGGGAAATTCACATCGAGCAAGGTAAAGTTTTAGAAGAAACAAATACTACTTTAGGTATTGTTCATAATATTGCAGCACCAACGCGTTTTAAAATCATTGTAGAAGGTTTGGCAGATCATTCTGGTGCAACTCCTATGGGCTTTAGAAAAGACGCTTTGGTAAGCGCAGCAAAACTTATTTTGGCGGTGGAAGAAGCTGCAACAGCTGAGAAAGAAAATGGTACAGTAGCAACCGTTGGTGTTGTTGACGTAGAACCAGGCTCTATCAATGTTGTTCCTGGTCAAGTTACTTTATGGGTAGATTTACGCGGTGTTAACGAAACTAGTATTGCTACTGCATTACAAAGTATTCATGACGCAGTTAAAGACGTTGTAGATAACGATAAAGTTGAAGTCACTATGCAAATGCTTACAGCAGATAAACCAGTTGCTTTGTCTGAAGATTTAGCACAACTTCTCGAAAATGTTTGCCTAGAACATGGTATGGTACTAGATGATTCCATCCTTCCAGCTGATGGAGTGAAGTTTATGCATATGAATAGCGGTGCAGGTCACGATGCAATGCACATGGCGGATTTAGTGCCAACAAGCATGCTTTTTGTACCTTGTCGTGGTGGTATTAGCCATAACCCAGCAGAACATGCAGAAGTAGAAGATATTAAAATGGGTATTGATATTATGGCAGAAGCTGTATTTATTCGTGCTAACGCTTAAATAATTACCAAAATATAATTAAGATTGGGTGGTCCGTTTGTTATTAAAATCGATTTCAACCTATGGGTTTAAATCATTTGCAGATAAAATTGAATTAGAGTTTAATGAGGGTATTACTGCTATTGTAGGGCCTAATGGTTCTGGTAAAAGTAATGTTTCCGATGCTGTTAGATGGGTACTTGGCGAACAAAGTGCTAAGTATTTGCGCGGTAGCAAAATGGAAGATGTTATTTTTTCTGGTACTAGCAAAAGACGTCCTTTAGGTGTAGCAGAAGTAAATCTTGTTTTTGATAATAGTGATCGCACTTTACCAATTGATTTTGAAGAAGTGTCTATTACTCGTCGCGTTTTTAGATCTGGCGATAGTGAGTATGCTATTAATAAAAAGAACTGTCGTTTAAAAGATATCCTTGACCTTATCGCAGATACAGGGCTTGGACGTGGCTCTATGTCTATTATTGGGCAAAACAAGATTGATGAAATCTTAAATAGTAGACCAGAAGATCGCCGTGCTATCTTTGAAGAAGCAGCAGGAATTGCGAAATATCGTATGCGTAAAAAAGAGGCTACAAGACGCCTTGAAGATACAGCAAATAACTTGACTCGTATTAATGACATTAAAACAGAAGTAGAAGGGCAAGTAGAACCTTTACGCATTGAAGCAGAAAAGACTGCTAAATTTAATATGTTCAATAGCGAGCTTCGTAATTGCAAATTAACTCAATTTGTGCGCAAGATTGAAACTATTGAAGAACAAAATCAAAAACTTTTGGCTGCTCAAGAAGTGGCTAATAATAAATTCCTTGAAAAAAGCACAGCGGTAAGCACTCAAGAAGCCGAATGTACAACTTATCAAATGGAATTAGATAAATTAAGTGATGAGTACAACTTACTTCAAGAAGGTATTAAAGAAAAAGAAACTGCTATTGAAAAAGTTAAAGGGCAAGATGCAGTACTTGAAGAACGTATGCGTCAAAGCGAGAAAAATGCCCTTCGCTTAAAAGATCGCAATGATAAACTTACAGAACAAATTAACGAATTAGATAAACAACTTAAAATTTTAGTTGAAGAGTTTGATAAGTTAGAAGAAGTAAGACATGGTTCTGCGCTATTAGTAGAACGTTTGACTGAAGAACAAGAAGCTAAGGAAAAATTAGTTAAAGATAACGAAACACTTCTTGAAACAATGCATGGAAACGTATTTGAATCTATGCAAGACATGGTTAATATGCGTAATCAAGTTCGTGCTATGGAACAAGAACAAGAATTGCGTATGCGCAAACGTGAAGCTTTAAAGAAAACTTTAGAGGAAATCGAAGAAGTTTTAAATGGTCTTAATGCTAATCGTAAAGGTCTTGTTGATGAACAAGCACGTATTGAACAAGTACTTGATCAATATGCTAAGGAATCAGCAGAGCTCCAAGAAACAATCGCTAAAGAACAAGGCGAACTTGATAAAGTCCTTGTTAAATATAACGAATGTCAAAATAAAATAACTGCACTAGAATCTCGTTTAACTATTCTTAAGAACATGCAAGAATCCTATGATGGTTTTGGTTACGGTATCAAAAGTGTTATGAATTCTAAAGAAGCTTGGCGTAAAGATGTGTTAGGCGTAGTGGCAGAACTTATTAAAGTTCCTAACGAATATGTCGTGGCTATTGAAACAGCATTAGGAGCTACAGCACAAAATGTTATTATGCGTTCTGCTGAAAGTTCTAAAAAAGCTATTGCAGATTTAAAATCTAAAAATGGTGGTAGAGCAACCTTCTTGCCACTTGATACTCTTAAAGTATTAGATAGACGCAGTGAAGACGAGGCATTAGCTAAGAATAAAGGTATTAAAGGATTTGCTTCTGATTTGATTTCTTGCGATAAAGAAATTAGCCCAGCAGTAAAATTCCTTTTAAGTCGCGTGCTTATTGCAGAAGATTTAGATTCAGCTCTTGCTGCTTCACGTAAAAGTGGTTTTAGATTAAGAGCAGTTACTTTGCAAGGTGACGTAGTAAATGCTGGTGGTTCTATGACTGGTGGTAGCAGACAGCAAAAAGAAGCTGGCTATTTATCTCGTAATAAAGCTATCGAAGAACAAACAGCAGAGCTTAAGAAACTAAATAAAGAACTTCTTGCTCAGCAAGAGGAAAGAGAAGTTTTTGAAGATACTTTAGAAAACTACAATAAACGTTTTGAAGAAATAAACTCTGATGTACAAGATAAAAAGGTACGTTTAGCGGAAGTAAGCGCTAATGTAGAACGCGCTAAAGCAGAAGTTGAACAGGAAAATAAAAGGTTAGAATTAACTCTTAATGATCGTAATGAAATTGCCGAAGAATATATGGCAGCACGTAAAGATCTTGCAGAGTTAATGCCGAAACTTGAAGAGCTTGAAGCAAAAGATGTAGATACTAAAGAACGTCTTGATAAATTGCAAAAGCAAATTGGTAGTGACAATAGTGCTCTTATTACTTTGCGCAATAAATTGCAAGATGCAAGGGTACAAAACGAATCAGCAACAGCTCGTAGTTCTATGACTGAAGAACGTATTAGTCAAATAGATACAGATATGGGACGTTTGCAAGATGAATTCACTAACAATGAAAATGAACAAGAAAATTTAGCTAATATTGTTGAAACAAGTAGAGAAGAAAAAGATGGTTTAGAAGACAAGTCTAAAGCACTTATGGAAGAACTTAAAGAAGTACTTAGTGGTAAAGACGAGTTTGGTGAAAAACGCATCGCTATTGCAGAAAAGCAAGCAGTGGCAAATGAAAAACTTGCAGTTTTAAGAAAAGAACAAACTTTAGCTGAAAACAAAGTTCGCCAAGGAGAAATGGATGTAGTTAAATTAGATAGTGACTACGAACATGCTCTAGAACAGTTAAATAACGAATACAAATTAACTTTAGAAGAAGCGAAAGAAGAAGAACTCTTACGTGAAGAAAACGATTTAGCTTTACGTAAATTAGAACTAAAGTTGGATAGACAAATTAGTGAGCTTGGACCTATTAACGCCGCAGCTATTGAACAATATGCAGCAGTAAGCGAACGTTATGAGTTCCTAGAAAAGCAATATAGTGACCTATGCGAAGCCAAAAGTAATCTAGAAGCAGTAATTAGTGAAATAAACACAGGCATGGCTAAACGCTTTAAAGAAGCTTTCAATAAGATCAATGAGCATTTCTCAGAAACTTATGTACAACTTTTTGGTGGCGGTACAGCAGTGCTAAGACTTTCTAATCCAGATGATGTTTTAGAATCTGGTATTGATATTGAAGTTCAACCACCTGGAAAACGTTTACAAAGTCTATTCTTATTATCTGGTGGTGAAAGAGCCTTAACAGTAATCGCATTACTTTTTGCGCTTTTAAGTTATCAACCAGCACCGTTCTGTATTTTAGACGAAATTGATGCACCACTTGATGATGCAAATATTGGTCGCTTTGCTAAATTCTTAGCAAGTTATGCAGCAAACAGTCAGTTTATCGTAATTACTCATCGTAAAGGTACGATGGAATCAGCAAATATTATGTACGGTATCACCATGGAAGAGTCCGGTGTATCTAAGGTGCTTTCCGTAAAAATGAGTGATGCAGAAAAATAAAGGAAAAGGAGGTAACTATGGGATTTTTTGATCGTCTTAAAGAAGGCTTAAGTAAAACAAGACATAATTTCACAGATCGTATTGAAGAATTAGTAGGGTTATCTGTAGAAATAGATGAAGACTTTTTAGAAGAATTAGAAATGATTCTTTTGACAGCAGACGTTGGAGGAGTAACAACAGAAAAGTTGATTGATTCCATACGCCAAGCAGCAAAGAAAAAAGAAATTTCAAGTACAGAAGATGTCTTGCCATTTCTAAAAAATCAAATATCAGAAATGCTTAAAGATGATGGCCAAAGAACTAGAATTGGTGCTAAACCAACAGTTATCCTTGTAGTAGGTGTTAATGGCGTTGGTAAAACAACTACCATTGGTAAACTTGCCAATTACTTCCATCTGTTCAAGTATAAAGTTATGCTAGCAGCGGGCGATACTTTTAGAGCAGCAGCATCCCAACAACTTAAAATTTGGGGTGAACGAGCTGAATGCGAAGTAATTAGTCATGCTGAAGGCGCAGATCCAGCAGCAGTAGTTTTTGATGCTGTAAAAGCTGCAATAGCAAGAAAAGTAGATATTCTTTTCATTGATACTGCAGGACGTTTGCATAACAAAACAAATTTAATGAACGAATTAGAAAAGATTCATCGCGTTATTAAAAGAGAAATTCCAGATGCTCCTCACGAAACTTTTCTTGTACTTGATGCAACTACAGGTCAAAATGCAATTAACCAAGCAAAAGTATTTGCAGAAACAGCAAATGTTACAGGTGTTGTTTTAACAAAACTTGATGGTACTGCAAAAGGCGGTGTAGTGGTTGCTATAAAAGAAGAGTTAGGACTTCCAGTAAAATGGATTGGAGTAGGGGAAGGAATCATGGATTTCAGACCTTTTGAACCTGATAAATTCGTAGATGCTCTTTTTGCAAAAGACGAATAAATAAATGTTTCAAGGTGTCAAGTAAAAATACTTGACACCTTTCTTTTTTTTAGATATAATTCAATGTGTTGAGTATAAAAAGGTTGGAGAAAATATGGCAAAAGATAATGGATTTGAACAAAGAATAAGATTTGTTACTCTCTATGAGATGTACGGTGCCTTGCTTACTAAAAAGCAAAGAGCATGCCTTGAATTATATTTTTGTGAAGACCTATCTTTAGGAGAAATCGCTGACGAATTAAGCGTTTCTCGTCAAGCAATTCACGATCTTTTAAAGAGAGTAGAACAAACTCTCGAACACTATGAAGAAATCTTAGGTTTTTTGCAAATGAAAGAAGCAAATGAAGTTTTCGTTCAGGAAGCACAAGACCTTTTAAAAGAAGCACAAAAGACTAAATCAACTAAAGATTTAGCGAAGGTGCAGAAAATATTATCGAGACTAAGCATTGAAAGTAGGTAATTATGGCTTTTGAAAGTTTATCTGAAAGATTACAAAAAGCAATAAAGATGTTTAAAGGTAGCGGTAAAATCTCAGAAGAGGATTTAAAAGCTCCTTTAAAAGAAGTTAGAATGGCACTTCTAGAAGCCGATGTTAACTTTAAAGTAGTTAAAGATTTTGTTGCGAAGATTAAAGAACGTGCTTTAGGCGCAGAAGTTCAAGAAAGTCTTTCACCAAGTCAACAAATCATTAAGATAGTAAACGAAGAGTTAACAGCACTTTTAGGTGGCACTCAAGTTAAGCTTGAAGTATCACCAACACCACCAACTGTTATTATGTTAGTTGGTTTGCAAGGTGCTGGTAAAACTACTACTGTAGGTAAGCTCGCAATGACCTTGAAGAAGAAAAACAAGAAACCATTGCTTGTTGCAGGTGACATATATCGTCCAGCTGCGATTACTCAGTTAGAAGTTCTAGGTGAACAAGTTGGCGTTCCAGTATTTGCTTTAGGAGACAAAGTTTCTCCTGTAGAAATTGCTAAACAAGCTCTTGAAAAAGCAAAATTTCTTGCGTGCGATACAGTAATTATCGATACCGCAGGTCGTTTGCACATCAATGAAGAATTGATGAATGAGCTTAAAGATATTAAAAGTGCAGTAAATCCTCACGAAATTTTACTTACTATTGACGCTATGACAGGTCAAGACGCAGTAAATGTTGCAGATGCTTTTAACAAAGAACTTGGTTTAACGGGTCTTATTGTTACAAAGCTTGACGGTGACGCTCGTGGTGGTGCGGTTCTTTCTGTAAAAGAAGTAACTGGTTGTCCAGTGAAATTTGTAGGTATGGGTGAAAAGCTTGAAGCTTTAGAACCATTCTATCCAGATCGTATGGCATCTCGTATTTTAGGAATGGGTGATATTTTATCCCTCATCGATAAAATCAAAGATACAACAGATTTAAACAAAGCTTTAGAAATGGAAAAAACATTACGTAAAAATGAATTTACGTTAGAACATTTCTTAGAGCAAATGCAACAAGTTAAGAAAATGGGTTCACTTGATACTATTCTCGGTCTTATCCCAGGTATGGGGAACATCAGCCAAAAGTTAAAAGAAGCTAATGTAGATGATAAAGAGGTTGATCGAGTTGAAGCAATCATCAAATCTATGACTCCAAAAGAACGTCGTAATCCATCTGTTATCAATGGTAGTAGACGTAAACGTATCGCAGCAGGTTGCGGTATGAGAGTGCAAGATGTTAATAAGCTTTTGAAGAATTTCGAAGAAAGCAAAAAGATGATGAAGAAAATGCAAGGTATGTCTAAGTTTGCATCAAAGGGTGGCATGAAACTTCCCTTTATGAAATAATTTTGTAATTAATTGAAATCTATTTAAGGAGGTGAATTTGAAATGGCAGTAAAAATTCGTTTAAAACGTATGGGTGCTAAAAAAGCTCCTTTCTACCGTATTGTTGTTGCTGACTCCCGTTCTCCACGTGATGGCAAAATCATCGAAAGCATTGGTTACTATGATTCTACAACTCAACCAGCTAATGTTAAAATTGATGAAGACAAAGCTATCGAATGGATGAACAAAGGTGCACAACCTACTGATACAGTAAGAAACTTATTCAGTAAAGATGGTATCATGAAAAAATTTGCAGATGCTAAAGCTGCGAAATAATAAAGGGGCGTGTTTGCATGAAGGAATTGGTAGAAATTATGGCCAAAGCTTTGGTTAGCAATCCGTCTGCAGTTGCTGTGGAGGAAGAAACAACTGGTACTACAACAGTTCTTCGCCTCCATGTTGCTCCTGAAGATATGGGCAAAGTAATTGGAAAACAAGGGCGCATTGCTAAAGCGATTCGTTCTGTTATGAAAGCTGTTGCAACCCGTGAGAATGTGAAAGTAATTGTAGAAATCGTTTAGAATGTTGTAGTAAATAAACTATCTTAAAGGGTGGAATAAACATGGATAAAATGTTTGTAAGAGTACCAGTTGCAGTAAAAGCAAAAGTAACAGAAGATTTAAAATTGAAAATTATTGGAGAACTCCAAGAAACCATAAAAGAAATGGATTTAGAAATCGAAAGATTTGAATTTCAAGCTAAACAAGTTCTTAATAAAGCAGCAAATGATTTAAGTATGCTTCCACATTTACGTGAACAAATTGATGCTGAACGTGCAAAACGCGTTGAAACAAAAGCAGAAATTGAAGATAAGCTTAAACGTGCGGAAGACTTGGTTGTAGGTGCTGAAATCGGTCATGGTACCTTAGAACGTACTGTTGAAGTTGAAATTGGAACAAATTTAGAAACTCTTATGGGTGCTGAAATTGTTACTGAAGATGGGAAAGTAATCGCTTTCCGCGAATAATATGGATAACACAACCGTTATTGGTAAAATTGTCGCTCCGCATGGTGTGCGGGGCGATATTCGTATTATGGCTTTGACCGAAACGCCAGAACAATTTTTAAAACTTAAATATCTTTTGTTAAAAGATGGTACTAAACTTACGCTTAAAAGTGCACGTATGCATAAAAGAATGATCCTCGCAACAATTGCAGAGTCCACTAATATGGACGAAGCAGAAAAATTGCGTGGACAAGAAGTATCTATCTATACAAAAGATTTACCACCACTTCCAGAAGGACGTTTCTATGTGAGAGATCTTGTAGGACTTCCTGCAGTACTTGAAGACGGTACAGAAATAGGCAAATTTAAAGACACTCTTCAAACAGGTAGCAAAGATGTGTTCATTATCGTCGATCCAGAAGGTAAGGAAATCTTGATACCATGTACAGAAGAAAATGTTAAAGAGATTAATGTGGTAGAAAAACGCATTGTTGTATGTCTACCAGAATGGGATTAATGAAATGAATTTTCTTTTTATTACTTTATTTCCAGAACAAATAGAACAAGCTGCTAATCACAGCATAATCAAAAGAGGGATGGAAGCAGGTTTAATTACCGTAAGCTGCATCAATCCTCGTGATTTTGCAACAGATAAGCATAAAACAGTAGACGACACACCTTTTGGTGGTGGCGCTGGTATGGTATTGAAACCAGAACCTATGGTTTGTGCGATTAAAGCAGCAAAAGAAAAACTTCCGAATGGACGTGTTATTGCAATGTGCCCAGGAGGACGCACTTTAAAACAAAGTGTTGTTGGTGAATACGTTGATTCAAAACAAGATTTAATTTTTGTTTGCGGTCACTATGAAGGCTTTGACGAAAGAATTTTTGCCTATGTAGATGAGAAATTATCCATAGGTGATTACGTTTTAACAGGAGGGGAACTTCCTGCATTAGTAGTAATGGATGCAGTAGCAAGGTTTATACCAGGAGTGCTTGGTAAACTTGTTAGTGCAGAAGATGATTCTTTCAGCACAGGATTACTTGAGTATCCGCAATATACTCGTCCTGTAGAGTTTGAAGGTATGGTTGTACCAGAAGTATTACGCAATGGAAATCATGCTCACATCGAACGCTATCGCAGAAAAGAAGCACTTCGAGCAACATATTTAAGACGCCCTGATTTACTAGGGGAACTTACCAAAAACGATGCTAAACTTCTTGAAGAAATTAAAGCAGAGCTTGCGGCTAAAAACGAGGATAATCTCTAGAATAAAAATATTTTAGATTTTATAGAAAAAAGTATTGCAACATATGTAACAATGTGTTAAAATACTTTGTATGTAGTACGGGCGGTCCGCTGTTAGAACACATGAACGTCTATGATTAGGAGGAAATTATGAATATTATTCAAGCATTAGAACAAGAACAACTTCGTTCTGACATTCCTGAGTTTCGCCCAGGAGACACTGTAAAAGTTTATGTAAAAGTAGTCGAAGGTACTCGTGAACGCGTTCAGTTATTTGAAGGCGTTGTAATCTCCCGTAGCGGTGCTGGCGTTCGTGAAATGTTCACTGTACGTCGTATCTCTTATGGTGTAGGCGTGGAAAGATCTTTCCCAGTACACAGCCCAAGATTGGAAAAAATCGAAGTGGCTCGTCGTGGTATCGTTCGTAGAGCAAAACTCTATTACTTGCGCAACCTTACAGGTAAAGCTGCTCGTATTAGAGAACGTCGCTAATACAAAAATTAAGGACTGCACTAGCAGTCCTTTTTTTATTGAAAAAATTAAAATTTCTAAAGACTAATCCGTAAAAGTATGGTAAAATAGAAACGTTAATTCTTAAATTTAATGGAGGTAGTCCAAATTATGAGTCGAAAAGACACTGGAAGATCTATTCAAGATACTATTAGCGACTGGACGGTATCGATTATTGTAGCCGTTGCACTCGCTTTTTGCATACGTACATTCGTTTTTGAACCATACATGGTAGAAGGTTCATCCATGTTCCCAACATTAATTACCAAAGAACGTTTAGTGGTAAATAAATTCATTTATTATTTCTCAGATCCAAAACGCAATGAAATAATCGTATTTAGATATCCAAAAGATGAAAGTCGCGACTTTATTAAACGCGTAATTGCTATTGGTGGTGACACTATTGAAATGCGTGAAGGTAAAGTAATTGTTAATGGTAGAGCACTTGAAGAAAAATATACTTATATCGATGATCCAAAAGGACCAAATCGTTCTAATTATCGCAAATCAGTTGTTCCTCAAGACCACATCTTCGTATTAGGTGACAATAGAAACAACTCTGAAGATAGTCGTTTTTCTGATGTAGATTTTGTTCCTTTGAAATTAGTAAAAGGAAAAGCATCATTTTCTTTCTGGCCATTTGACTATGCGAGAATGATGCCTTAGTAATAAAGGAGGTCAGCACGTGGACGTACAAGATTTTAAAATACAGTGGTTTCCCGGGCATATGACCAAAGCTAGACGTATGATGGAAACCCAAATTAAGCTAGTAGACGTAGTTGTTGAAATGCTTGATTCTAGAATCCCGTTATCTAGCACAAATCCAATGTTAATAGAGGTTTTGCAAAACAAACCTAAAGTAGTAGCTTTAAACAAAACAGATATGGCAGACCCTGCTAAAACAGATTTGTGGATTCAAAAGTTTAAAAATAATGGCTTAGCAGTTTGTAAGATTGATTGCAATACTGGTAAAGGCGTAAAACAACTTATCACTACAATTCAAGAAGCAGCAAAGCCAGTAATTGATAAGTGGCTTAAAAAAGGCGTTAAAAACAGACCTATTCGCGTTATGATTGTAGGTATTCCAAATGTTGGTAAATCTACTTTAATAAATCGCTTAGTTGGTAAGAACAAAGTTGTAGCTTCTGATAGACCAGGTGTTACAAGAGGTCAACAATGGATAACTATTGCTAAAGGCCTTGAACTTTTAGATACACCAGGTGTACTTTGGCCAAAGTTTGATGATCCAGAAATTGGATTTTGTCTTGCAATGACAGGCGCAATTAAGGAAGATGTATATGATCGTAACGATGCTGTAGAAATTTTAGTAGAACGTTTGGCAACTCGTTATCCAGAACAGCTTAAAAAGTTCTATGGAATCGATTTTGATACACCAGACCCAATTGCTATAATGGAAAAGATTGGAACTCTCAGAGGCTGTATAAAAGCCGGAGGAGTTTTAGATTTAAACAAAGTGGTACAATTAGTACTAAGAGATTTTCGTACAGCCCGCTTAGGTCGCTTTACTCTAGACGAACCTTAATAATACGGACCGCTACTAGCGGTCCTTTTTTATAGGAGAAGTAAGTATGTTTAAAATAGCAGAAGCAAAAGAAATTCTAGCAGGTAATCCAACACCTGAACAACTAAATATATTAAAAGAAGATTCTCGCGCAGGCATTCAAAAGCTAGTAGAGGCTTATTACAAACGCCTTGAAAAGCAAGCAGAAGAAAAACTTCGTTTTGAAAAAATGTTAGAGTTTGAAAAAGAGTATTATACTAATCCTGCTGTTAAATATATTGCAGGGGTTGACGAAGCTGGAAGAGGACCACTTGCAGGGCCTTTAGTAATAGCAGCAGTTGTTTTGCCAAGAGAAGTTTTTATTGAAGGATTGAACGACAGTAAAAAGCTTAGCGAAAAGAAACGTGAAAGCCTTTATAACGAAGTATTAGAAAAAGCTTTAGCTATAACAGTTAATGTAGTATCTATTCATAACATAGATACTCAAAATATATATCAAGCAACAAAACATGGTATGGAAGAAGTTTTAAATGGACTTGCTCTTAAACCACAAGTTGCTTTAGTAGATGCAATGAGTCCTGGGGTAGAAGATATGGAAATCATGCCGATTATCAAAGGTGACGCCAAAAGCGCGTCAATTGCAGCGGCATCGATTATTGCCAAAGTAACAAGAGATGAGATGATGAAACTTTTAGATGAAAAGTTCCCGCAATATGGATTTGCATCTAACAAAGGTTATGGCAGTAAAGACCACATGGAAGCTTTAAAGACTATTGGTGCAACAGAGTATCATCGTCGCAGTTATGAACCAATTAAAAGTATGAAGATTGCCCCAGCAAGAGTAAAAGAAAATCACCTCTTTGTTCCAAAAGGCGAAGACGGTAAAATACAAATATGGTAATTTCAGAAAGAAGATGATTATGTGCACGCAAGAGCACAATTAGGACAGAAAGGAGAAACTGCAGCGGCAGAGTTCCTAGTACGTCACGGTTTTACGATTCTAACTCGCAATTACCACTGTCCTTATGGCGAAATAGATATTATCGCCAGCAAAAAGGATCAAATATCCTTTGTAGAAGTCAAGACAAGACGAAATTTGAATTTCGACATACCTGCTGCGGCAGTTACCCCTTTAAAACAAAAGAAGATACGTGCTTGCGCCCTGCATTATCTGCAAACACAAGATGTCCATGCTAATGAATTAGCATTTGATGTTATAGAAATATTGGTAACAGGCGATACCGCCAAATTACATTGGTTACCAAATTGTTTTTAAAGGAGGAATTTATATGTATGCAAAAGTCTGTGGTGAAACTACGAAAGGATTAAACGGTGAGATAATCATTGTAGAGGTAGATATCTCAAATGGTTTGCCAGGGTTTGAAATCGTCGGATTGCCAGATATGGCAGTGAAAGAATCACGAGAAAGAGTGAAGACAGCTCTTAAAAACTCAGGATTCCCATTTCCGAAAACAAAGATTACGGTTAATTTAGCTCCAGCAAATTTTAAGAAAGATGGTTCTGGACTTGATTTACCAATCGCAATTGGGATTTTAGTAAGTAGTGGATTATTGCCTCAAGAGAAGGTGCAAGGAAAAATCTTTATTGGAGAACTTTCCCTTGAAGGAATTATTCGTGAAGGAAACGGCATTTTGCCAATGATTTTAGAAGCCAAGGAGCGAGAGTTTAAAGAAGTTTATATTCCTAAAGGAAATGCAGAAGAAGGTAAACTGGTAGACGGAATAAAAGTATATACGCCAAACTCTCTAAAAGAACTTTTCAAGGCTCTAAAGGGCGAAGAAGAGTTAGCGTCTTTGCCAAAAGAAAAACTGACTCTCAAGCAAAATCTCGAGGTCAGTGTTGACTTTTCAGATGTTAGAGGACAAATAGTAGTGAAACGCGCAATGGAAATTGCCGCAGCAGGTGGGCATAATATTCTTATGGTAGGAACACCAGGCTCTGGTAAAACAATGCTAGCACGCAGATTATCTACGATTTTGCCACCGATGACAGAACAAGAAGCTTTAGAAGTTACTAAGATATATAGTATCGCAGGACTTTTAAGAGATAAGGGTAAAATAATTTTAGAACGACCATTTCGAAGTCCGCATCACACAGTGTCTTTTAGTGCGTTGATTGGAGGAGGAAGCATTCCAAAACCAGGAGAAGTAACTTTAAGTCACAACGGGGTATTGTTCTTAGACGAATTCCCAGAGTTTTCTCGTATGGCTCTAGAAGTACTTAGACAACCATTAGAAGATGGTTTTGTAACTATTGCTAGAGTAAATGGAACTTACGCATTTCCTGCATCGATTCTTTTGTGCGCTGCAATGAATCCATGTCCTTGCGGGTATCAAGGTGACGATATAAAAGAATGTACTTGTAAGCAAGGAGATATAGAACGCTATAAACGCAAAATATCTGGACCGCTCATAGATAGAATAGATTTACAAGTATATGTGCAACGAGTAAGTTATAACGATCTTAAAACAAAAGAAAAAGGCGAAACCTCAGCTGAAGTTCGCGAAAGAGTTTGCAAAGCACGTGATATTCAGTTAAAACGTTTAGCAAATTTAGGAATCTATGCAAATTCTCAAATGTCACATGCCGAAGTAGAAAAGTTTTGCAATATGACAGAAGAAGCTAAAGAGCTATTAGAAAAAGCTTTTTGCGCCCTAGGTTTAAGTGCGCGAAGTCATGACCGTATAGTTAAAGTCGCTCGTACTATTGCAGATTTAGCTGGTTGTGATATGATAGACAAAATACATATAGCAGAAGCAATTCAGCTTAGAACAAATACCGATAAATAAGGAGTAGCTATGTATAGTTTTTTAGTGGAAGAAGTAATACCAATATTTATGTTAATGCTAATGGTTATACCTGTAGTAGTTTTGGCAATTATAGTTGCAAAAAAGACAGAGTTACAAGAAAATGAAAATCATTGGCTTAATAAATTTGGCATGCGCTTGCAGGTTGTACAACATAAAATTATCGAAGAACGTAATCCTATTACAGATTCTTTGTGGATGCTGTTAGCATGGCTAGTTGGTATTGCCATCATTTTGATTGTACCGATCACTAATCGATTTGTTGCTTCTTTGATACTTATGACACTTGTAGGAATCTGGCGCATGAACTACAAACACCCAGCAGCCTACAGCTTCTTGATAAGTACTTTGGCATTTATAATAGGCGCAAGTTTCTGGGTTACAATATATGGCTTTCCGGCAGAACCTCCAGTTTTAAAATTAAATCAAGTAGCCATTGCTGTAGGACAAACCACAGTCGCACCAATTATTGATAACGGCTACGAACTTTATATAACAGAACGCGGTGGCCCAGGCTATAACCAAACAGAAGAAGGCAATATAGGCACAGGTGAACACTTCCAAAAGGTAGCACCAAATACTCTTATAGATGTAGAAGAAAGAGCAACTATACCTTTACTTGTGGTTAAAGATAGCAATATCGTCGGCAGAATTAAAATACATCCTAAAAAAGCTACAAAGAAAATACCTTTAAGAGAAAATATTATTACTAGCTTTGAAACAGTTGGTAATAGAACTTTAAGGCTCGCTCCTAGTGTAACTTATGAGATAGATGGTCACAACATTAAAGCTATGGATAAAAACTTCATGGAAGAAAAAGTTCCAACTGAGCATATTTTTAGTGTAAATAAATCAAGATTTCCAAGCTTGCTAAAAGTTAAAAGTTCGGTCATTGGAACGATGGATTTTAGAAAAGATTATAATAGTTATTTCATAAGAATAAATAATGCCTCTACACCAGCTGTTTTCCAAAACTATTATGTTCAAGTAGATTTTGACGAAGAAAATCAACTTAAGCATATAAGGGTAAACAGCGCCGATGTACGCTGGAATCCATTTTAAAATAAAAAAAGTGCCTTAATAGGCACTTTTTTATTTTGAATTTATTTTTCGTGTACGGTTTCTGAACCTACACAGTTTTTAATAATACTGTTGATACCATTTTTACAACCAGTTTTAGAAGAATAACCTTGGCTTGTGCCAATGATTTCGCCGTTTTTAGCTTTAAAACGGAATCTGTTTTCTTTACGTTTGTCGAGATAGATTTCAAACTTAGGATTTTTTTCTACTGCAAATCCTTTTACAGTTTGATCTTCGATTTTTGCTTTTGCTGAATTTGTAATTACGCTTTTAATACCGTTTTTACAAGCAGCTTCGGAAGAATAAACTTCACTAGTTAGAATGATTTGACCATTACCAGCTTTAAGATTGAACATAGGACCTTTTTTTGCTTTTTTAATCACAAATTTACCCATACAATAACCTCCTAAATGATAAAGAATTTTAATTACTTCTAGGCATTCTACCTATATTAAATGTAACACCATTTTGACATAAATGCAATGTTTTTTGCGAATGGAGTCAATTATTAATAGATAATTTTGTGAAGAAAAAATAAATAACTTTTTTTATGTCCAAGTGAAGTGGTATAATAATAAAGATATATTACATTAGGGGGTATTTAAGATGAGCGAATTAAAATGTCCTAAGTGCGGAGAAGTATTTACGGTAGATGAATCAGGTTATATAGCGATAGTTGCCCAAGTGCGAGATGCAGAGTTCCAAAAAGAATTAGCACAACGAGAAAAACTATTTACAGAAGCAAAGTCAACAGAACTTAAACTTGCGGAAACTCAGGCAAAAGCAGAACTTAAACTTGCAGAAGCAAATGCAAAAGCAGAGCTTGAAAAACAACTTTCTGCCTCTAAACAAGAGATAGAACAATTAAAAGCTACTGTGCAATCAGCAGAAGCAGAAAAAGTAATTGCCCTTAAAGAAGAAGAAGCAAAAGCTAAAGACGCTTTAGTAGAAAAAGAAAAAGAAATTGCTAAGCTTCAAGTTGAATTAGATACATCTAAAACTAATACCACACTTGAAATCACTAAAGTAAAAGAAGATTACGAAGGCAAATTAAAAGAGAAAAATGAAACAATAGAATATTATAAAGACCTTAAGACAAAGCTTTCTACTAAGATGTTAGGAGAAAGTTTAGAACAGCATTGCGAAATAGAATTTAATCGTTTGCGTGCAACAGGTTTTCAAAAAGCTTATTTTGAAAAAGATAATGATTCCTCCAGCGGAAGTAAAGGGGATTATATCTTTAAAGAAACTACAGATAGCGGAGTAGAGTTTATTTCTATCATGTTCGAAATGAAAAACGAAATGGACACTACCGCAACTAAAAAGAAAAACGAAGATTTCTTAAAAGAGTTAGACAAAGACCGTAAAGAAAAGAATTGCGAATATGCGGTGCTTGTTTCACTACTTGAAGCAGATAACGAGCTATATAATAATGGGATTGTAGATATGTCTCACAAATATCCTAAGATGTATGTTATTCGTCCACAGTTCTTTATCCCGATGATTACCTTGCTTAGAAATGCTGCAATGAACGCAGTAGATTATAGAGAACAGTTAATGGAAATCAAAAATCAAAATATAGACGTTTCAAATTTTGAACAAAACATGGTAGATTTCCAAGAGAAATTTGGACGCAACTATGAACTTGCAAGCAATAAGTTCCAAAAAGCAATAGGCGAGATAGATAAGACTATTGAGCATTTACAAAAAGTAAAAGCAGAGCTAATTGGTTCTGAAAATAACTTGCGCCTTGCAAATGATAAAGCGCAAGACTTAAGTATTAAAAAGCTTACGAGAAACAATCCAACCATGGCGAAAAAGTTTGCCGATTTGGAGAAAAATGAAGATGAATAAGAAAAACTTTTTTAAAACAGTTGACCACTTTGTAATCACCACCGCTAACATGGAAAAGACAATAGCATTTTATGAAAAAGTTGGTTTTGACGTACAAGATTCTGGTGGTAGATATGAAATGTTTGCAGGGAACTTTAAAATAAACGTACACTATCTAGGACAAGAGTTAGAACCGCATGCAACAAATGTTAAAACAGGAAGTGCTGACTTTTGCATTGAGCTAGATGTGGAAATGGAAATGTTTGTTGAACATCTAACCAATGAGCAACTAGAGATTTTAGAAGGACCAGTTACCAGACATGGAGTAAAAGGTAAGATGGCCTCTGTATACCTTAATGATCCAGATGGGAATTTGGTTGAGTTTTGTAGTTACGAGTAATGAAAGAGTAGTGTTATGGATAGAATAAAAGTAAGTAAATATATAAGTATGGTTTTAAGGCATAAGCCAGAAGTAATTGGAGTGGAACTAAATGAAAATGGCTGGTTAGCCGTAGATAAGTTAATAGAAGGTGTAAGCAAAAGGCACGTTTTAAACCAGGAATTGCTTGAAGAAATAGTTGCGAAAGATAGCAAGAAGCGTTTTGCATTTAACGATGATAAAACATTAATACGAGCAAATCAAGGGCATTCTATTGACGTGGATGTTGAACTAACTATTATAGAACCACCAGAAATTTTATATCATGGCACAGGCGAAAAATATAAGGTATCTATTGATAAAGAAGGGCTAAAACCTAGAACGAGATTACACGTGCATCTTTCAGAAGATAGAGAAACGGCAATCGTTGTAGGAACTAGACATGGAAATCCTATAGTTTACAGAGTAGAAAGCAAGAAAATGTATAAAGGCGGATATGTTTTTTATCGCTCAGAAAATGGAGTTTGGTTAACTAAAGAAGTGCCAGTGAGGTATTTAATAGAGGAATAAAAAAAGTGTCGCAAGGCACTTTTTTTATGTCTATGGAAAGTGGTATAATTGCGTTAGTGAAAAAGATTTTGGAGGGGGAAATATGATTGAAGACAAATTGAATCGTAGTTCGTATATTAATTTTATTAAAAACTTAATAAAAAATTCGCAGAATTATAAACGCGACAATGAGAATAAGTCGTATATAATGGCAATTGATTCTCCATGGGGAACAGGTAAAACAACACTAATAAATTTGTTGAAAGAAGATATTGAAAAAAATGATGATGAAATAAAATGTATAGTATATAATGCCTGGAAAAATGATTATTGCAATAATTCGTTTGAACCACTTTGTTATGAGCACCAGAACTTACTTGTTATAATGCTCTAAGTGTGATCTACACCAGAAATTACTTGTTATAATGCTCTGGGTGTGATCTACACAAGAGCTTACTTGTATTAATGCTCTAGGTGTGCTCTACACCCGAGCTTACTTGTAATAATGCTCTAGGTGTGATGTACACCAGAACAT
>CAMTOO010000002.1 GCA_947074185.1 uncultured Negativicutes bacterium | reverse complement strand
GAAATTAGATATTATGGATGACGATGAAATATAACACTAAAAAAGATAGCATATCTATGCTATCTTTTTGTGTTAAAAATGTCACAATATATATTTGACACACAAGTATGTAAATTGATAAAATTATATATCACCCTCATATTAGAAAATGCTTGGTGAATAAAGATATTAAAACATCTTAAACAGCCTAAAATAGGCTGTTGTAGTTTTATGGAGGAGAAATTAATGAAAGTAGCAATTATTATGGGAAGTAATTCTGATTGGCCAATTTTAGAACCAGCAGAAAAAACTTTAAAAGAATTTGGAATCGAAGTAGAAGTATTAGTAGCATCTGCTCACCGTACACCTGACATTGTACATGATTTTGCAAAAGGTGCACGTGATAGAGGTGTAGAAGTGATTATTGCCGCAGCAGGAGCAGCAGCTCATTTAGGTGGTGTAATTGCTGCTTATACAACAGTCCCTGTAATTGGTATTCCTATTAATGCAACTCCATTAAATGGTATGGACGCATTGTTGAGTTTTGTGCAAATGCCAGCAGGCATTCCTGTTGCGACAATGGCAGTTAATGGTGCTAAAAACGCTGCACTTTTCGCAGTTCAAATTTTGGCAACAAAATACCCAGAGTTAGTAGAAAAATTGGCTGATGATCGTAAAAAAATGCAAGCAGAAGTTCTTGCAAAAGGCGAAAAATTAGCTGCTATGCGTAACGAAAAATAATTATAAAAATAAAATTGTTTAATCAAAAAGGAGATTAACTGTGTCTAACATTGATTTTGAGTTTGATAAGTTACATGAAGAGTGTGGCGTTTTTGGTATCTATTCTCACAAAGACGAAGTTGCATTAAATACTTACTGGGGCCTTTATGCATTACAACATAGAGGACAAGAAAGTACGGGTATTGTTGTTAGTGATGGCAACGATATGCAAATTAGAAAGGGTATGGGATTAGTTCCAGAAGTGTTTAAAGATGGCGTTGGTGATATGATTGGTCATATTGCTATTGGTCATGTTCGTTATTCAACAACTGGTGCAAGTATGCCATACAATGTTCAACCATTAAAAGTTTATTTTGATGGGGGAAATTTAGCTCTTTCCCATAATGGTAATTTAGTAAACGCTGCAGAGCTTAGAACTAAACTTACTAGAGATGGTGTAGTATTTCAAACAACGGTAGATACAGAAGTAGTATTAAGTCTAATTGCACGTTCTCGCAAGGAAAAAATAGAAGATCGTGTTTCTGAAGCAGTAAATCAAATTAAAGGCGCATTTGCTCTTTTAATAATGGATGATAACAAATTAATTGCAGTACGCGATTCTTTTGGTTTCCGTCCTCTTTGCTTAGGAAGACTTGATAATGGTTGGGTAGTATCTTCTGAATCATGTTCTTTAGATCTTGTGGGTGCAGAGTTTGTTCGTGATGTAAAACCTGGTGAAATGCTCATTATTGAAGATAGTGAAAAAGAACCAACTAGCATCATGTGGGCAGAAGAAATGCCTGCAAAATCTGCGCATTGTATTTTTGAATATGTTTATTTTGCTCGTACTGATAGTGTTATTGATAACCAATCAGTATATCAAGCTCGTATAAATATGGGCCGCGAACTAGCAAAAGAAACTAAAGATATTAATCCTGATATTGTAATTTCTGTTCCTGACTCTGGTACAGCAGCTGCTGTTGGCTATAGCTTAGAAGCAGGTATTCCATTTTTAGAAGGTTTAACTAAAAATAGATATATCGGTCGTACTTTCATTCAGCCAACTCAAAAACAACGCCAAAATGCAGTAAGACTAAAATTAAATGCAGTAAAGAGTGTTGTTGAAGGCAAGTCTGTAGTTATGGTTGATGATTCTATCGTACGTGGTACCACAAGCGGTAAAATCGTTAAATTGTTAAAAGATGCAGGAGCAAGAGAAGTGCATGTATGTATCAGTTCTCCACCTGTAACAGATCCTTGTTACTATGGTATTGATACTTCTGTTCGTAAAGAATTAATTGCGTCTACTCATACAGAAGAAGAAGTAAGAGAATATATCGGTGCAGATACCTTGCACTATATCTCTTTAGATGGTTTAAAACGTTCTATCGATAAAATGGATCCAGAAGGAATGTGTTATGCATGCTTTAATGCAGCATATCCTGATGATGCAGAAGCAGTTATTCGTCAAGGATCTAAATATATTTTCGAAGGAAAGAAATAGGAGGTAAGCATGAGCGAAGATAATAAAAAACAACTTACATATGCAGATGCTGGTGTTGATATAGATGCTGGTAATGAAGCAGTAGAGTTAATGAAAGAAAGCGTACGTGCTACTTACCGTCCTGAAGTTATTGGTGATTTAGGTGGTTTTGGTGGACTTTTTGCTTTAAACATTGCTAAATACAAAGAACCTATTTTAGTTTCTGGTACAGATGGTGTTGGGACTAAGTTAAAATTAGCTTTTATGGCTGATAAACATGATACCATTGGTCAAGATGCAGTGGCTATGTGCGTTAACGATATTTTAGTACAAGGCGCAGAACCATTATTCTTCTTAGATTATATGGCTGTAGATAAAGTAGATTCACAAAAAGTAGCTAATATCGTAAAAGGCGTTGCTGATGCTTGCAAAGAATCAGGATGCGCACTTGTTGGCGGGGAAACAGCTGAAATGGCTGGATTCTATGCTAAAGGTGAATATGATATTGCTGGTTTCTGTGTTGGTGTTGTAGATAAAAGTAAAATGATTACTGGAGATAAAGTTGCTCCTGGAGATGTTATCTTAGGATTACCTTCTAGCGGTGTGCACTCTAACGGATTTTCTCTAGTACGTAAAATTTGCTTTGAACATATGGGATATGATATGCAAACAAACATCCCTGAGTTTGGAGGAACATTAGGAGATACTCTCTTAACCCCAACTCGTTTATATCCAAAATCTTGCTTACCATTGATTGATAAATTTGATATTCATGGTATGGTTCATATTACGGGTGGTGGTTTCTATGAAAATATTCCTAGAATTTTACCTGTAAACTGTAATGCAGAAATTAATGCAGAAGCTTGGGATATTCCTATGGTATTTAAAAAACTTCAAGAGTGGGGCAATGTGCCTTGGAAAGAAATGTATAGAACCTTTAATATGGGTATCGGTATGGTGCTTTTAGTATCTCCAGCAGAAGCTGATGCAGTTAAAGAACATTTAAAAGCAGCAGGCGAAACTTTCTATGAACTTGGTAAAGTAGTTGAAGGTAACAAAGAAACCATTATGAAGGGCGGAGTTTTTTGTGAATAAGCGTAAAATTGGTGTTTTAGCAAGTGGTCGTGGCAGCAATTTACAAGCCATTATGGACAATATAGCTAATGGAACTTTAGATTTGGAAATAGCTGTTGTAGTGAGCGATAAGCCAGATGCTAAGGCGCTTGAACGTGCACAAAATGCTAATATCCCAACAGTTGTTGTGGATAGAAAAGCCTGTAGTGACAAGATTGACTTTGAAACAAAAATAGATAGTGCTTTAAAAGAGCATAATGCTGAAGTAGTTGTTTTAGCAGGGTTTATGAGATTATTAAGTGGCTTCTTTGTAGAAAAGTGGCAACATAAAATTATCAATATCCATCCTGCATTATTACCAAGTTTTCCTGGGCTAGATGCTCAAGGACAAGCTATTGAGTATGGCGTAAAGTTTTCAGGTTGTACAGTTCATTTTGTAGACGAAGGGACTGATTCTGGTCCAATTATTTTGCAAAAAGTTGTACCTGTATTTGATAATGATACAGAAGAAACTCTTTCTGCTCGTATTTTAGAAGAAGAACATAAAGCGATGAGTGAAGCTCTTAAATTATGGAGCTTAGATAAGTTGGGTGTCGAAGGACGCAAAGTTATTTTAAAGTGAGGTGTTAAGTATGAGAATTAAACGTGCATTATTAAGTGTATCTGACAAAACTGGGATTGTGAAATTTGCACAATTTTTGAATGATATTGGTGTTGAAATTATTTCAACTGGTGGAACCATGGCAGAACTTAAAGAAGCAGGTATTCCTGTAACTTATGTTAGTGATGTTACTGGGTTCCCAGAAATTATGGATGGTCGCGTAAAAACATTGAATCCTAAAATTCATGGAGGTATTCTTTGCGTACGTAATAATCCAGAACATGTAGCTGCAATGGAAGAACATGGCATTAAGCCAATTGACTTAGTGGTTGTTAATTTATATCCATTTAAAGCTACTATTGTAAAACCAGATGTTACTGAAGCTGAAGCAATTGAAAATATTGATATCGGGGGACCTGCAATGGTACGTGCTTCTGCAAAGAATTTCCGTGATGTTGTTATTGTAACTAATCCTGCTCGTTATACTAGCATTATGGCTATGATGCAACAAACAGGAGATGTTGATCTAGTAACTAGAAAAACTTTAGCAAAAGAAGCATTTGCTCATACATCAGAATATGATGCAATGATTAGTGAATATTTGACTAAACAACTTGTTGAAGGCAAAAAATAGTAAAGAGGGGTATTTAAATGCAAGTATTACTTATAGGCGGCGGTGGCCGAGAACATGCATTAGCTTGGAAATTGGCGCAAAGTCCTCAAGTAGCTAAAATTTTCGTAGTTCCTGGCAATCCTGGTATTGCACAAATTGAGGAATGCGAATGCATAGATTTATCACTAAGTGATTTGGAAAAAGTAGCAGATTTTGCAGAAGAAAACAGTGTGGATTTAACTGTTGTAGGACCAGAAGCAAGTCTTGTAGTAGGCATCGCAGATGTATTCAAAAGAAGATGTCTTCCTATTTTCGGGCCAACAGCTGCTGCTGCAGAAATCGAAGGTTCTAAAGCTTTTTCAAAAAACTTAATGGATAAGTATGATATTCCAACAGCTTTCTTTAAAGTATGTGAGGATGTTGAAACAGCAAAAGCATACATTGAAGAAAAAGGGGCTCCTATTGTAATTAAGGCAGATGGTCTTGCAGCTGGTAAAGGTGTTATTGTTGCAATGACTATGGAGGAAGCTCTTGCTGCAGTAGATGATATTATGGGTGACCAAAAATTTGGTGTAGCTGGTGCACGTGTAGTTATCGAAGAGTTTATGGAAGGTGAAGAAGCTTCTCTTCTTGCTTTTACTGATGGTAAAACTATCGTGCCTATGATCGCTTCTCAAGATCATAAAAGAGCAAATGATAATGACGAAGGACCTAATACTGGTGGTATGGGCACTTATGCTCCAGCTCCAGTTTTGACAGAAGCATTAAAATTGCAAGCAGTAGAAACTGTACTTAAACCTACTATTGAAGCTATGGCAGCAGAAGGAAGACCATATAGTGGTTGCCTTTATGCAGGTCTTATGATTAAAGATAATGTGATTAAAGTAGTGGAATTTAATTGTCGTTTTGGTGATCCTGAAACTCAAGTTGTACTTCCGCTTTTGAAAACAGATTTAGCTAGTATCATGTTAGCTTGTGCAACAGAAACTCTAGAAGATGTTGAAATTGAATGGAATGATGGAGCTGCTGTTTGCGTTGTTATGGCATCAGGCGGTTATCCTGGTGAATTCACAACAGGCTATCCAATTACAGGCTTAGATGATGCTAATGCTTTAGAAAATACCGTTGTATTCCATGCTGGAACTAAGCAAGGCGAAGATGCTATTGTAACAGCAGGAGGACGCGTGTTAGGTGTAACAGCATTTGGTAGTGATATAAAACAAGCAAAAGATAGAGCATATAAAGCAGTTGAAAAAATTGATTTCAAAGATGCGCATTATCGTAATGATATTGCTTGGCGTGCTTTAAAAAGATAGTGTTAATATAAAAAAATTATAGTAAAGGATGATGAAAATGGCATTTTATTTTGAAGAAGCTTCACACACGTTTAGTGAGTATTTGTTAGTTCCGGGCTATTCCTCTTGTGAATGTGTGCCAGCGAATGTTGACCTAAAAACTCCACTCGTAAAGTTTAAAAAAGGTGAAGAACCAGCGATTTCTCTTAATACACCTTTAGTTTCCGCTATTATGCAATCTGTTTCTGATGATAAATTGGCAGTAGCACTTTCTAAAGAAGGTGGTATATCCTTTATTTTCGGTTCCCAAAGCATTGAGGACGAAGCAGAAATGGTTAGAACTGTTAAAAGCCACAGAGCTGGTTTTGTAAGCAGTGATTCTAACATTAAACCTGATAGCACCTTAGAAGATATTTTGAAATTAAAAGATAAAACAGGGCATTCTACTGTTGCTGTAACTTCTGATGGTACTGTACATGGCAAACTTGAAGGTATTGTTACAAGCAGGGATTATCGTGTTAGTAGAATGGAATTAACTGCTAAAGTTAAAGATTTCATGACTCCTATTGATGAAATGATCGTTGCGGGTAAAGATACTAGTTTACAACAAGCTAACGATATTATTTGGGACAATAAATTAAATACTTTACCTATCATTGATGATGAAGGTAGACTTCTTTATATGGTATTCCGTAAGGATTATACTGCACATAAAGAATATCCACTAGAATTATTAGATGATCAAAAACGTCATCTTGTAGGTGCTGGTATTAACACCCGTGACTATGAAGAACGTATTCCTGCTTTAGTAGAAGCTGGCGCAGATGTTCTTTGTATAGATTCTTCAGAAGGTTATTCTGAATGGCAAAAAATTACTATTGAATGGGTTCGTAATAAATACGGCGATTCAGTAAAAATTGGTGCTGGTAACGTTGTTGATGGTGATGGTTTTAGATTCCTTGCAGATGCTGGTGCAGACTTTATTAAAGTAGGTATTGGTGGCGGTTCTATTTGTATCACTCGTGAACAAAAAGGTATTGGTCGCGGTCAAGCCACAGCATTGATTGATGTATGTAAAGCTCGTGATGAATACTTTGAAGAAAAAGGTGTATATATTCCGATTTGTAGTGATGGTGGTATTGTATATGATTATCACATGACACTAGCACTTGCTATGGGATCTGATTTCTTAATGTTGGGACGTTATTTCGCTCGTTTTGATGAAAGTCCAACAAACAAAGTAAATATTAACGGTAGTTACATGAAAGAGTATTGGGGTGAAGGCTCTAACCGCGCTAGAAACTGGCAACGTTATGATATGGGTGGTGCTTCTAAACTTTCTTTTGAAGAAGGCGTAGATTCTTATGTTCCATATGCAGGCTCTTTAAAAGACAATGTAAATTTAACTTTAAATAAAATTCGTTCAACTATGTGTAATTGCGGTGCTTTAAATATTCCTGAATTAAAAGCAAAAGCAAAAATTACACGTGTATCTGCAACATCTCTTGTTGAGGGTGGAGCACATGACGTTTTATTAAAAGATAGTACTCATAATAATTACGGTCAGTAATTTAAGTATACAAAGTACAAAGGGGAAAACAATTGACTTTATGCTGTTTTAGATAGTAAAATTAATTGTATTTATTAAACGAGGGGGACATGAAAATGAACTTGAAGAAAATTTTAAAGGCTGCAGTTTGTGCAGGTCTTGTAGCAGCTACCGCTTTAACAGTTGGTTGTGGTGGCGGAGAAAAGAAAGCAGAGAAAGTTCTTAAAGTTGGTATGGAATGTGCTTATGCACCATACAATTGGACTCAAACTAAAGCTGATGGCGGTGCGGTTCCAATCGCTGGTACTAAAGAATTCGCTGCTGGTTATGATGTTATGATTGCTAAAAAATTAGCAGATTCAATGGGTGCAAAACTCGAAATCCACAAAATTGAGTGGGATGGACTTCCACCTGCAGTTATTAGTGGTAAAATAGATGCAGCTATTGCTGGTATGTCTATTACTGCTAAACGTAAAGAAACTGTAGATTTCACTAAACCATACTACTATGCAACTGTTGTTGGCCTAGTACGTGCTGATAGCGAACAAGCTACAGCAAAAAGCGTAGAAGATTTAAGAGGTGCAACAGCTACATCTCAACTTAATACAATTTGGTATGACCAAATTGATCAAGTTCCTGATGTAAACAAATTACCAGCAATTGATACAGTTCCTGGTATGATCGTTGCTTTAGAATCTGGCAAAGTTAATTTGATTGTTACTGATATTCCTACTGCAAAAGCTGCTGTTTTTGCTAATCCTAAATTAAAAGTATTAACTTTTGACGAAGGTAAAGGTTTCAAAACTTCTGCTGAAGATGTAGAAATTGGAATCGCTGTTAAAAAAGGTAACAAAGAATTAGTTGATGCAATGGATAAAGTTTTAACAGGCATGTCCTTAGCTGATTTTGAAAAATTAATGGATGACGCAATTAAAAATCAACCATTAGCTAAAGAATAATTAACTATTGATGCGGGATGGCTTTGCCGTCCCGTATTTTTCTGTAAATATGAAGAGGTGTTTATATGTCTAGTATTCCAACCTCATTTTTTGGGTGGGTATATTTTTTATTACAAGAATATGGTGGTATCCTTTTTAAAGGTGCTTGTGTAACATTGCTTTTAGCAATTGTTGGTACTATCATTGGGTGCATAATCGGGCTAGCAGTAGGTATCGTCCAAACTATCCCTGAAGATAGCAATAAAAGTACTTTTTCACGTTTGCTTTTGAAATGTGAAAAGTGGATTTTATATGCTTATGTTGAAGTATTCCGTGGTACACCAATGATCGTACAAGCGATGGTGCTTTATTATGGCGCAATGAGCGTTTTTCAAATTGATATGTCACCAATGTTTGCAGGTTTCTTTGTTGTATCTATCAATACAGGTGCTTATATGGCAGAAACTGTACGTGGTGGTATTGATTCTATCGACAAGGGGCAAAAAGAAGCTGCTGTTGCAGTTGGGATGAATCATTTTCAAATGATGCGTTTAGTGCTTTTACCACAGGCATTTCGTAATATCTTGCCACAAATTGGTAATAACCTAATCATCAACATTAAAGATACTTCTGTACTTAATGTTATCTCTGTAACTGAACTTTATTTTGCATCTAAATCAGCAGCAGGTGTTTATTACAGATACTTCGAAGTGTTCTTTTTAACTTGTGTTATTTATTTTATTATGACCTTTACTGCATCTAGATTACTTAGATGGTGGGAAGGTAAAATGGACGGTCCAAGTGACTATGAATTAATAGAGTATGATCCAATGCAAGATCCATGTGGACATTTTCCAATAAATCCGAAAGCGAAATAAGAGAGGTAAAATTATGACAGTTGATAATACAGCCCCTTTAATTTCGGTTAGAGGGTTAACAAAAAGTTTTGGTGAAAGACAAATTTTAAATGGCATTGATTTAGATGTTAAACAAGGTGATGTTGTTTCTGTTATTGGTGCATCTGGTTCAGGTAAATCTACCTTTATTCGTTGTGTTAATTTTTTGGAAGAACCATCTGGTGGTGAAATTATTTATCGCGGAAAACCAGTATTAGAAGCATTTAAGGAGTTGCCATTATATAGAACCAAGGTTGGTATGGTATTCCAACAATTTAATTTATTTAACAACATGACAGTGCTTGAGAATTGTACTGTAGGACAAATTAATGTCTTAGGAATAAATAAAGATGAAGCTACGAAAACTGCGATGAAATATCTTGAACATGTTGGTATGGCAGGATATGTTAATGCAAAACCTCACCAACTTTCTGGCGGACAAAAACAACGTGTAGCCATTGCTAGAGCATTAGCGTTAAATCCTGAAGTGTTATTAATGGATGAACCAACTTCTGCGCTTGACCCAGAAATGGTTGGGGAAGTATTAGATGTTGTTACTAATTTAGCAAAAGAAGGTTTGACAATGGTTATTGTTACCCACGAAATGGCTTTTGCTAGAGATGTATCTAGTAGAGTAATGTTCTTAGATAAAGGCCTTGTTGAAGAAGAAGGATCTGCAGAGCAAATTTTCAATAACCCAACAAGTCAAAGAACAAAAGATTTCTTAAGCCGTTTTAATTTAATGAAATAAATGTTATTATTATAGTATAGAGTGTATGAGGATTATAGATAGCTAAAGGGGGTGCGTTTATGTTGGTAAGATTGTTAGTAGTTTTGTTAATGATATTAACAGCAACTGCACAAGCTGCTCCTAAAACGCGCGGTACAATAGTGTTTGTGCCGTTAGATGATAGACCGGTATGTAAGAACTATACTGTGGAAACACTACAAGCAGCAGGATGGGATATAAAACTTCCTCCAGCAGAATATATTTCTAGTTATGATCGTGGGGGAAAACCTGATCAATTACTAGATTGGTTAGAAAACGAAGCAACTACAGCTGTGGCGATAGTTGCTAGTTCTGATGCTTTAACTTATGGTGGGTTGGTAGATTCTAGAACACATCACTATGATGCTTCTGTTGTTAAATCTAGAGCAGAACGTATCATTCATTTAAAGAATGCAGGGAATAATAATCCTAATGTTTATATTTTTACAACTATCATGAGATCGCCTAGAGCTAGTTCAGCTCCAGTAGAACCTATTTACTATGGCGAATGGGGAAGAAAGATTTTCCGTTTAGGCGAACTACTTGATAAAGAAGATTTAAAAGAAATTAAACGCAAAGAGAAAAAAGAATTAGATGCACTTAAGAAAGAAATTCCAAGTGAATATCTTAAAGATATGTTTGACAGAAGAGAATTAAACTTTTCTACAACAGAACTATTGCTTCATGGTGTAGAAACAGGAGATTTTGACTATATGCTTATTGGTAGAGATGATACAGCGCCATATTCTCAAGCTCACAAAGAAGCTCGTGCTATGGATATTTTAGTTACAGAGTTACCAAAAGAACGTATACGCTTTTTCTCTGGTGCTGACCAATTAGGCTTGATTCTTTTAAACCGTGCGGTAAATAAACTTAATTATGAATATCCTTTTGTAGAAGTTTTATATGCAAAAGGCAAAGGTGGCGAAACAATACCTACTTATGAAGATGATACCGTAGCAGTAAGTGCTCGCGAACATATATTAGCAGCAGGTGGTATTCCTACTAGAAATAGAAATATTGCTGATTTAGTATTAGCAATTAATACACCTTTAAAAGGTATTACTCATGAAGCAAATACTGAGTTCAATACACAGGAACTCAAACCATATCAAAAAGGTTTCATGAATGATATTAAAAAAGCTCTTGCTGATAAAAAACCAGTAGCGGTTGCTGATATAGCATTTGGTAATGGTGCAGATAATGGACTTATAAACGCTTTGCGTGAAGGTGCTTTACGCTGGAATATCAGCTCTTATAGTGGCTGGAATACGGCAGGAAATTCCTTAGGCTTCACCTTAGGACAAGGCTTGCTTTCTAGGAAAATGGAATTAGAAGACAGATATAACCTTATTGCAAAACGTTATTTAGATGATTGGGCATATCAATCCAACGTTAGAGGCAAAATTTATAGAGAGATAATTTGGCCTGAAGGACTTCCTAATCAATTAATGCCTGCTCCAGTGCAAAAAAGAGTGGAAGATATTTTAAATGAAGATATACATGATTTAGCAGAAACATTTATTGGAACAGATATGATTGATCAATACAAATACTCTCTACCTTGGCATAGAATGTTTGAAGTAGAGGTAACTAGAGTTAGCAAATAGTATTACTCAAACTTAAGGAGGAATAGCGTGAAAGAATTTATTCTAAAATATGGATGTAATCCTAATCAGGCTACTGCAAAAATTTACAAAAAAAATGGCGAAGAGTTGCCTATCGAAATATTAAATGGTAGACCAGGTTATATTAACTTTTTGGATGCTTTAAATAGTTGGCAATTAGTTAAGGAACTTAAAGAAGCAACTGGACTTCCAGCAGCTACATCTTTCAAACATGTTAGTCCTGCAGGTGCTGCTGTTGCTACTGATATTAGTGAAACATTAAAAAGGATCTATTATGTGGATGATTTAGAATTAACTCCTATTGCAACTGCATATGCATGTGCAAGAGGAGCAGATAGAATGTCTTCATATGGTGATTTTGTTGCTTTATCCGATGTTTGTGATGAAGCAACTGCAAAACTTCTTTTTAGAGAAGTATCTGATGGTGTTATTGCTCCAGGTTATACAGATGAAGCATTAGCTATTTTAAAAGAAAAACGTAAAGGTACTTATAATGTAATAAAAATTGATCCAAACTATGTGCCTGAAGAAATCGAAGTGAAAGAAGTATTTGGTATTACTTTTGAACAAAGTAGAAATGATGTTAAAATCACTAAAGATTTATTACAAGAACGTCCTACTAAAAATAAAGAAATCCCAGCAGCAGCTGAGAGAGATTTATTGATTGCTTTAATTACTTTAAAATACACTCAATCCAATTCTGTTTGTTACGTTAAAGATGGGCAAGCAATTGGTATAGGTGCTGGGCAACAATCTCGTGTACATTGCACAAGACTTGCTGGTAATAAAGCAGATATTTGGTGGTTGCGTCAAAATCCAAAAGTTCTTGCGTTGCCTTTTAAAGCAGAAATGCGTCGTCCTGACAGAGATAATACTATTGATGTATATATTTCTGATGACTGTGAAGATGTACTTGCAGATGGTGTTTGGCAGCAGTTTTTCACTGAAAAACCTGAAGTATTTACACGAGAAGAAAAGAAAGCTTGGATTAAAGAATTGCATGGCGTATCTCTTGGAAGTGATGCATTCTTCCCATTTGGCGATAATATTGAACGTGCACATAGAAGTGGTGTAGATTATATTGCTCAAGCTGGCGGTTCTATTAGAGATGATAATGTTATCGAAACTTGCGATAAATATAATATTGCAATGGCCTTTACAGGTTTAAGATTATTCCATCATTAATAAAAAATAAAAACTCCTATCTAATATAGATAGGAGTTTATTTTTTTAGAATTTCACAAAGGTATCATTGCTAAGATATGCACCGTTAATGCGAGTTGCTTCAGCCTCTTTTTGAGTGATAAAATTTGCTTTTTGCATACTAGTTAAAACAAGATTAGCACGTTTACCACAACCATCTGGATTTTCGAGTGGGTTGAGAGCTGAAGGAGCATATGGAAGAGCCGCTATTACACAGCTTTCAGGTAATGTTAAATTTTTAGGATCTTTGTTGAAATAAGTTTTACTTGCTTCTTTTATACCATAAGTACCAGCACCAAAATATGTAGTATTAAAATACATTTCTAGTATTTCGTCTTTAGTAAATTTTTGTTCTAATCTAAAGGATAAGATAGCTTCTTGAATCTTGCGTGAATAACTTTGTTCGCTAGTTAAAAATATATTCTTAACTAATTGTTGTGTTATTGTGCTTGCGCCTTCTACAACACCACCAGAAGTAAGATTGACTAAACTTGCACGCATGATAGCATTCATGTCAATGCCACCGTGTTCGTAAAAATTACGGTCTTCTATTGCTAAAAGAGCATCACGAGTAATTTTTGGAATATCATCTAATGGTACCCAATCTACTTCTTTCTTTTTATTAGCAACAGCTTCTTCTATATAAATAATGGTTTGAATTTTTTCCATAAAAGGAACAGCATCATCTTTTGCTTCTTTGCCAGCTTTTACAGCTTTTTCCGCAGCATCTTTAGACATTTTACCGATTTCTTTAGTTGTTGTAGTAACAGTATTGATAGAACCTTTGATAGATGGATCAGATGTACGCATAAAGCTCGGTAAAGAACTTTCAAATGCTGAATATGCAAAACAACCTGCAATCACCAAGACTGTTAGTATAAAAATACGAGTTCTCATAAAATTCCTTTCTTAGCTAATATATTAAAAAAATATCGTACTAAATAACAATTCCTCTCTATTTTATCAAGAAAAGAACGATTTGGCAAAATTAAGAAGAAAATATGTCAAAAAACCTTTGCCAAACTAGTGAATAAGGTGTAAAATATTAGTTATAATAGGGTTAGTGTTTCCTATTGAAAGTAGTCAAAAAAAGTATTGCAAATTTATGCAAGAATAATGTATAATTATAAAATATTAATAATAAAAGGAGAGGACATTATGAAAGCAAGCGTTATTGGAGCAACCGGTTTTGCGGGTGCAGAGTTACTTAGACTTTTGGACGGACATCCAGAAGCCGAGATAAGTTACATTACATCTGAAAGTAGTACCGGTGAGAATATTGCTACTATGTATCCTCATTTAAAAGGGCGCATTGAAAAAGAATTAACTAGTATGGAAGATTTGAATAAAATTGCAGATGCTAGTGATGTTATTTTTATTGCCTTGCCTCATGGGCATGCAATGAAAATTGCTAAAACTCTTAAAAATAAAGATGTAAAGATTATTGATTTAGGTGGAGATTACCGCTTTAAAGATGTTAAAGTTTTTGAAGAATGGTATAAAACTACTCATGAAGATCCAGATACAAAAGCAGTATATGGATTAACCGAGCTTTACAGAGATCAAGTAAAGGGAACTAATTTAGTTGCTAATCCTGGTTGTTATACAACTTGTAGCATTCTTTCTTTAGTGCCACTTATTAAAGCTGGTTTAATAGAGACAAAAGGGATTGTGGTAGATGCTAAATCTGGTACGACAGGTGCTGGAAGAGGCTTGAAACTTGGAAGTCTTTATTGTTCAGTAAATGAAAATTTTCATGCTTATGGCGTTGCAAATCATCGTCATACTCCTGAAATAGAGCAAGTTTATAGTGAATTTGCAGGAGAACCTGTAATTATTCAATTTACGCCTCACTTATTACCAGTTGATAGAGGTATCTTAGCAACTTGTTATGCGCAATTAAAACCAGGCGTTACTGAACAACAAGTAGCAGATGCTTTTACAAATATGTATAAAGATGAATATTTTATCAGGCTTCGAGGTTTGGGTGCATGCCCTGAAATCAAAGATGTTCGTGCTTCTAACTATGTGGATATTGGTTGGAGCTTAGATAAACGAACTGGTAAAATTATTGTAATGAGTGTTTTAGATAACTTGGTAAAAGGCGCAGCTGGACAAGCTGTTCAAAATATGAATGTTATGTTTGGTTTAGAGGAAAATACTGGACTTAAACATATGCCAATATACCCATAAGAAAGGCGGACTGAAATTGAAAAAAATAGATGGTTGGGTAACTTCGCCAAAAGGCTTTGAAGCAGCTGGTGTTAAAGCTGGAATCAAAGTAAGTGGCAACCATGATATAGCATTAATTTATAGTACTGTGCCAGCAGCAACTGGCGCTGTATTTACTCAAAATAAAATGTGTGCAGCTCCAGTTCTTGTAAGTAGAGAAGTTGCTGCAAATCCATATGTTCAAGCAATTGCAATTAACTCTGGTTGTGCAAATGCATGTACTGGCGAACAAGGACTTGAAGATGCTCGTAAGATGCAAGCTATTGCTGCAGAACTTTTGGATTTAGAACCAAATTCTGTATATGTTTGTTCTACTGGTGTTATTGGTCAATTCTTGCCAATGGATAAAATTGAAGCAGGTTTTGTTGCTGCCGAAGAAGTTCTTAGCGAAGAAGGCGGCGAAGATTGTGCGAAAGCAATTCAAACTACAGATACTTTTATCAAACATGTAGGTTACGAAACGATTATAGACGACAAAACGGTTACAGTAGCCGGTATTGCTAAAGGTGCTGGGATGATTCATCCAAATATGGCAACTATGCTTACCTTCTTAACTACTGATGCTGCTATTGCGCCAGACGTTTTAAAAGCAATGACCAAAAAGATTGCTGATAAATCTTTCAATATGGTTGTAGTTGATGGTGATACGAGTACAAATGATACAATGATCATCTTAGCTAATGGATTAGCAGAAAATGAAATCATTATTTCTGAAGAGCATCCAGACTATCAAGCAGTATATGATTTGATGCTTGCTTGTGCACAAGAATTAGCAAAGCTTATTGCTCACGATGGTGAAGGTGCTACTAAGTTTTTAGAAGTTAATGTAGTAGGTGCTGCAACTTGGGAAGATGCAAAGACAGCAGCTATGGCTATTGCAAAATCTCCATTAGTAAAAACAGCGTTCTTTGGACAAGATCCAAACTGGGGACGCATCGTCTGTGCTGCTGGTTATAGTGGAGCAGAGATGGATTCTTCTAAAGTTAATTTAGAAATTGGAAATATTAGACTCGTAGAAAGTGGCATGAATTGTAATGTTGCATTAGAAAAACTTGCTCCTGTTATGAGTGAACATGATATCTCACTTACTATTGATTTAGGCGTAGGTAAAGAAGAAGCAACCGTATGGACTTGTGATTTTAGTTACGAATATGTAAAAATTAATGGTGAGTATCATACTTAAATAAAAATAAAATTAATATATTTCAAGGAGGATTTTACTATGTTAGGTAACGAACAAATTAAAACTTTGGTGGAAGCATTACCGTATTTGAGGGACTTTAAAGGTAAAACAGTTGTAGTTAAATATGGCGGGAATGCTATGATTAACGAAGAAATTAAAGATAAAGTATTACAAGATATCGTATTTTTGCAATGCGCTGGACTTAGACCAGTTGTTGTACATGGCGGTGGCCCAGAAATCACAATGATGCTTGCTAAAGCTGGCAAAAAATCTGAATTTGTAAGCGGTCTTCGTGTTACAGATGCAGAAAGTGTTGGCCTTGCAGAGATGGCTCTTGTTGGTAAAATCAATACTGATTTGGTTGCTAGACTTAACGTACTCGGCGGTAGCGCTGTAGGACTTAATGGTAAAGATGCTAGTTTGATTAAAGCTAAAAAACACCTTGCAGATGTTTATGAAAATGGCGAAGTTAATTTAGTTGATATTGGCTTTGTTGGTAACGTAGAAGCAATTAATACAGGATTAATTGAAGTTCTTTTAGATGCTGGTTATATCCCTGTAATCGCTCCAACTGGCGTTGGTAATAATGGCGAAACTTACAACATTAATGCAGATAGTGTAGCTGGCGAAATCGCCGGTGCTTTAAATGCAGAAAAATTATTAGTTCTTACAGATGTAAAAGGTATTTACTCTGACTATAAAGATGAAAGCAGCTTTATTTCTACTTTAAGTTTTGAAAAAGCTCAAGAACTTATTATTCGCGGAAATATTGATGGCGGTATGATTCCTAAAGTTAAAGCTTGTATTACAGCTCTTTCTGGTGGTGCTAAAAAAGCACATATCATTGATGGTCGTTCAGAACATACCATCCTTACAGAAATTTTCAGTGATGAAGGTATTGGTACAGAAGTAGTAAAAGCAATTTACTAATAGATTAGAATTGAGGGGATAATAGTGGATCAAAAAACAATTATATCTGAAACCGATAAATATTATTTGCCGGTTTTTGCTAGATACCAAGTAGCATTTACTCATGGTAAAGGTTGCTATCTCTATGACACAGAAGGAAATGCTTATTTAGACTTTTTAGCAGGTATTGCAGTAAATGCTTTAGGTTATGCTCATCCTGTATTAGTAAAAGCAATTTCTGAACAAGCAGGTAAACTCATGCATTGTTCAAACCTTTATTATACAGATATACAAGCAAAAGCAGTTAAAGTTATTAGTGAAGTTACAGGCTTTGATAAAGTATTCATCTCTAATAGCGGTGCTGAAGCTAATGAAGGTGCAATGAAATTAGCACGTAAATATGGTATTGGTAAAAATCCTAATAAATATAAAATTATTTCTGCAAATCATTCTTTCCATGGACGTACTTTTGATACATTAGCAGCAACAGGCAATCCTCATTATCAAGAAGGCTATGGACCATTACCAGCAGGGCATGAATTTGTTGCTTATGGTGATTTGGCAGCTTTAGAAGCTATGATGAGCGAAGATGTATGCGCGGTTTTATTAGAACCGATTCAAGGTGAAGGTGGCGTTCATGTTCCACCAGAAGGATATTTAGCAGGTGTTCGCGCATTATGTGATAAATATGATGCTCTTCTAATTTATGATGAAATCCAAACAGGTGTTGGTCGTACAGGCAAATGGTTTGCTTACATGTTATCCGGTGTTAAGCCAGATATCATAACTTTTGCAAAAGGTATTGGTGGAGGGTTCCCGTTAGGTGGCTTTGCTGTAGATGATAAATATGCAAAAGTATTTGCACCTGGCGATCATGGTTCTACTTTTGGTGGTAATGCACTTGCTTGCGCAGCAATTTTTGCAGCTCTTACAGCAATGAAAGCAGAAAACATTCCAGAAAAAGTAGCTAAAAAAGGCGCTTACTTTAAAGATAAACTAAAAGAATTACAAGCAAAATATAGCGATAAAGTAGTAGATGTTCGTGGTGAAGGTTTAATATTAGGCATGGAACTAACTAAACCAGGCAGAGAAGTGGCAGAAGCTTGTTTAGCAGATAAAGTAATTATTAATTGCACATCTGTAAATGTACTTCGCTTTGTACCACCACTTATTACTAGTGAAGAAGAAATTGATATCGTTATAGCTACACTTGATAAAGCGTTAGCTAAATTTTAAGAGTAGAAGGTTTTAAAAATGGGCTTAAATAGTAAAGATTTATTATCTATCCATGATTTATCTGTGGGTGAAGTTGCTACCATCTTAGATGTAGCACGAAAACTAAAAAGAAAACAAAAAAATGGTGAGCCTCACGAATATTGCAAAGGAAAAACTTTGGCAATGATATTTTCTAAGGCCTCTACAAGAACTCGTGTTTCTTTTGAAACAGGATTTCATCAATTGGGCGGACATCCGATATACTTATCTGACTCTGCTTCTCAAGTAGGTAGAGGAGAGCCAGTTCGTGATACAGCTCGTGTACTTAGTCGTTTTGTAGACGGAATTATGATTCGCACTTTTTCTCACGATGAAGTTAAAGAATTAGCTCAGTATGCAACTATTCCAGTAATCAATGGCTTAACAGATTTATTACATCCTTGCCAAGCATTAACTGATATATTCACTATTATGGAACACCAAAAAGTTCTTAAAGGGCGTAAATTAGTTTATGTTGGTGATGGTAATAATATGGCGCATTCACTTATGTTTGCATGTGCAAAAGTTGGTATGCATATGGTTTGTGCTAGCCCAAAAGGTTATCAACCAGATCCTGAAATTTTAAGACTTGCTCAAGAAGATGGAGCAATGACTGGTGCTAAGATAACAGTTGAAGAAAATTTGCTTGAAGCTGCAAAAGGTGCAGACGTGCTTTATACAGATGTATGGGCAAGTATGGGTCAAGAAGAAGAATTTGCTGAACGTAAAAAAGTTCTTGGTAGTTATCAAATCAACAAAGAATTACTTGCTGTAGCAAGACCAGAAGCAATTGTACTTCATTGTTTGCCAGCACATCGCGGTGAAGAAATCACAGAAGATGTAATGGAAGGACCACAATCAGTAATTTTTGATCAAGCTGAAAATCGCTTGCATGTACAAAAAGCTATTATGGCACTTCTTATGAGTGAGGAAAACTTATAAAATATACGGTATACATTAGTTTAAAATATTTTAATTTAGTGAGCGTTGTGATATACTTAAACGCATGTTAAATTGATTTTAAAAATTTATAAATAGTATTATTGGGAGGCAGTAAAAATGGTAAAAAAGGAAAACATTAAAAAAGTAGTATTAGCTTATAGTGGAGGTTTGGATACATCTGTAATTATTCCTTGGCTTAAAGAAAACTACAATAACTGTGAAGTAATCGCAGTTACAGCAGATCTTGGACAAGGTGATGAACTAAATCCTGTTCATGATAAAGCTATTAAATCTGGCGCTAGCAAATGCTACATTCTTGATTTAAAAGAAGAATTCATTAGTGAATATGTTTGGCCTTGTGTAAAAGCAGGCGCTATTTATGAAAAGAAATACTTATTAGGTACTTCTTTTGCACGTCCATTAATTGCTAAAAAATTAGTTGAAATCGCTGAACAAGAAGGCGCTGATGCAGTTGCTCATGGTGCTACTGGTAAAGGTAATGACCAAGTTCGTTTTGAACTTTCCGTACATGCACTTGCACCACACATCCAAGTAATTGTTCCTTGGCGTGAATGGGATATTCGTTCCCGTGAAGATGCTATCGATTATGCTGAAGCACACAATATTCCAATTCCAGTAAGTAAATCTCATGACTATTCTATGGACCGCAATATGTGGCATTTAAGCCATGAAGGTTCTGATCTTGAAGATCCATGGAATGCTCCAAAAGATGAACTTTTCATTGTAACTAATACTCCTGAAAAAGCTCCTGATAAAGCAGAATATCTTGAATTAGAATTCGAAAAAGGTGTTCCAGTTGCATTAAATGGCGAAAAAATGAGCCCTGCAACTTTAGTTGAAGCATTAAACGTTATCGGTATTCGAAATGGTGTTGGTATCTGCGATATGGTTGAAAACCGTCTTGTTGGTATGAAATCCCGTGGTGTTTATGAAACTCCAGCAGGTTCTATCGTGTATTATGCACATAACGAACTTGAAAACCTTTGCTTAGACCGTGATACTTATCACTATAAAGAAACACTTGCAATTAAATATGCGGAACTCGTATATGATGGTAAATGGTTCTCTGCTCTTCGTGAAGCTATGGATGCTTTCGTTAACGAAACTCAAGAAACTGTTACTGGTACAGTTAGAATTAAACTTTACAAAGGTAACATAATGAGTGCTGGTGCAAAATCTCCATATTCCTTATACAGTCAAGAATATGTAACATTTGGTGAAGATGAAGTTTATGATCAATCCGATGCTACAGGCTTCATTACATTATTCGGTTTGCCTCTAACTGTAAGAGCTTTAATGAAAAAAGGTAACTTGAAATAATGGCAAAGCTTTGGGGCGGTAGATTTAGTAAAAATACTAACGAACTTGTAGATGTATTTAATGCATCTATCGAGTTTGATAAAAGGTTATATCATGAGGATGTTCGTGGAAGTATCGCACACGCTAAAATGCTTGGTAAATGCGGTATTATTCCACAAGAGGATGTGACAGAAATTGTTGCAGGTCTTGAGGCAATCTTAAAAGATATTGAGGCAGGAAATTTTTCTTTTGAAGTTGCTTTAGAAGATATTCACATGAATATTGAAGCACGTCTAACTGAACGTATTGGCGCAGCAGGTGCAAGACTTCATACTGCACGTAGTCGTAACGACCAAGTTGCTCTTGATATGCATATGTATATGAAAAGAGAAATTGTAGAAATTGCAGAACTACTTGTTAAGTTTGAAGAATCCTTACTTGCAGTAGCTAAGAAGCATAACAAGACTTTAATGCCTGGTTATACTCATTTGCAACGTGCTCAACCTATTACCTTTGCCCATCATTTATTAGCATATTTTAATATGTTGCAAAGAGATTTTCGTAGGTTAGAAGGAGTTTGGGCAGGGGCAGATATGATGCCTTTAGGCGCAGGTGCAATTGCAGGAACAACTTTTCCTATTGATCGTTTTGCTGTAGCAGAAGAATTAAACTTTGGTACTGTTTATGCAAATAGCATGGACGCAGTAAGTGATAGAGATTATGTTATTGAATTTTTATCCTTCGCAGCTACGCTTATGATGCACTTAAGCAGACTAAGTGAAGAAATTTGTTTATGGTCTAGCACAGAATTTGGTTTCATTGAACTTGATGATGCTTTTGCAACTGGTTCTTCTATGATGCCACAAAAGAAAAATCCTGATATCGCAGAACTTGTTCGTGGTAAAACAGGACGTGTATATGGACATTTACAAGCAATGTTAGTAACTGCTAAAGGGCTTCCGCTTACTTATAATAAAGATTTACAAGAAGATAAAGAAGGCTTCTTTGATGCTGTTGATACTATTAAATTTAGCTTAGCTGTTTATAGCGAAATGATTGCTACTATGACAGTTAATGTTGAAGCAATGGAACAAGCAGTTAGTAAAGATTTTTCTAACGCGACTGATTTAGCTGACTATCTTGTAAGAAAAGGCTTGCCTTTCCGTCAAGCTCATGAAGTAGTTGGAAAATGCGTTGCTTATGCAATTACTAATGGAAAATTTCTTCCAGAAATTTCTTTGGAAGAATATCAAAAATTCTCAGATTTGTTTGAAGCAGATTTGCTTGAAATTTTGATTCCAGAAAATTGTGTAGCAGCTCGTGTATCTTATGGTGGCCCTGCATTTAGTGAAAACGAAAAGCAGTTTGCTATGGGTGACGAAATAATTAAAAAGCAAGAAGTAAAATTAGAAGACTTACGCAAAAAAATTTAATATTAACACCTCATCTATATTGTTAGATGAGGTGTTTTTTGGTATAATTATTTAAATGGTTTATAAGCCAAATTTGAATAAAGCTGGTGACTTTTTTGCTAGTACAATTACAAGGATTATTAAATACAATAGGAATATTAGATATTATAGACACGCTCCTTGTAGCGTTTTGTTTGTATCATCTATATTTGATGCTCAAAAATACACGTGCTGCAGCTCTTGCGAAGGGCTTGTTTGTGCTTGTATTTTTTATGTTTTTAAGTAAGTGGTTAAACTTACACGTAATTAACTGGATTTTAGAAAAAAGTATGACTGTCTTAATGGTTGCTTTACCAGTTGTATTCCAACCTGAACTTAGAAGAGCTTTGGAACAAATTGGTAGAGGTAGATTGTTTAGAAAGTCTACAGAACTTGATGAACAAGAATTAGAAGAAGTCGTTAGTGATGTCACTGGTGCAGTTGTTGTAATGAGTCAACGCAAACTAGGTGCACTAATAGTTTTTGAACGTGAAATTGGTTTAGAAGAGCGTATAGAAACAGGTGTATTAATAGATGGTCTCGTTAGCGAAGGGCTTTTATTAAACATTTTTGAAAAAGATACTCCGCTTCATGATGGAGCAGTTATTATTAGAGGTAAACGAATTGTAGCAGCAAGTTGCTTGTTGCCACTAACCGATGCACGTAACTTGAGTCAAGAACTTGGTACTAGACATCGTTCTGCTATAGGTATTTCCGAACAATCTGATGCACTAATAATTATTGTCAGTGAAGAAACAGGCGTTATATCTTTAGCTAAAAATGGAGAATTACAAAGATTCTTACATGCTGATGATGTAAAAGAACTATTGCGCAATGCTATTATGCTTCATAACAATTCCATTGCTGAAGATTGGAAAGAAAAATTCTTGAACTTCCGAGGTAATAAGAAATGAGAAGTTTTTTTGAAAAAGATAAATTAATAGCGAAAATAGTATCTGTTTTTTTAGCATGCTTTCTTTGGATTTATGTTATGGGTGATCAAAATCCTATGATTGAGCGTAGCTATGTTGTTGATTTGCAGATGAGTAATTTAAGTGCACATAAACAAGTATTTAATGCACCTTCAACGGTTAATGTACGAGTGCGTGGTCCAAGAGCTGTTTTAGGTGAACTAAAAGCATCTAATATTATGGCTTATTTAGACTTAGATAAAGTTAAAACAGGTCAAAATACAGAAAGTGTACGTGTTATATTTGACCAAGGTGATGTTATTGAAATAAGCCCGCGTACCGTAGAAATTTTTGTTGATGATGTAAAAACAGTAGCAATGCCAGTTGTAGTAGATTTAAAAGGTGCTTTGTCAGATGACTATGAATTAGGCAATCATGCACCAATTCCTGCAGAAGTTAATGTAAAAGGTGCTGCTCATAGAATTGAGTTAATAAAGAGTATTCAAGCATCAATTGATATATCTGGTCGTACAACAAGTTTCTCAACTGTTGCTGGATTAACACCAGTAGGCAATGATGGAGTAGAAGTTAAAGATATTAGCCTTGATCCTAATGAAATTCACGTAGAATTCGTTATTAATCCTAAAATTGAAAGTAAAGATATTCCTGTAGAAATGGATACCTTAGGCAATGTTATTAATGGCAAGGTAACCGCTACTTTAATTAGTCCTGAATTTGTTACAGTTACAGGTATGCCATCTGTGATTAGTAAAATAGAAAAAATAGAAACAGAATCTGTTGATCTTATTAAAATACAAAATAGCACTCGCGTAGAAGCAAAGTTGAAACTTCCAGAGGGTGTAACTTCAAATACAGATACAGTATCTATTAGTCTTACTGTAGAAAAGGATTAATATGCAATTAAAAATTAATAATGTACGAATATCTTTGCGGCAAGAAGTTTCTTTAGAAGATGCTCTTGCAAGGAAACTAGACATTTGGAAAACCTCCATTAAAACCGTGCAAGTTATTCGTAAAGCAATAGATGCTAGAAAGAAAAATGAGATTTTTTTAAACTATCATGTTATTGCAGAAGTAGATTTAAAAAAAGATATTTTAAAAAAAGTATTAACATCTAATGATGTTAGTGAATACATAAAAAAAGAAGCAGTGCCACCAGAATATGGTGACAGCGTGCTTGCTGCAAGGCCGGTTGTTCTAGGGGCAGGGCCTGCAGGTTTGCTTGCAACACTTGAACTTGCTAGAAATGGGTATAAGCCGATTTTGTTAGAACGCGGTAAACCAGTATATGACCGTTTAAAAGATGTAGAAACCTTTTGGAAGAAAGGTGTTTTTAATCCGGAAAGTAATGTTCAATTTGGTGCAGGAGGAGCAGGGACTTTTTCTGATGGAAAATTAACTACAAGAGTTAATGATCCTATAACTAATGACATCCTAGAAACATTTGTAAAAGCAGGTGCGCCAGAAGAAATTCTAGCAGAACATAAACCTCATGTAGGTACTGATAAATTACGCGCTATGGTAACTAATATCTTAAAAGACATTGAAGCTCATGGCGGGGAAGTAAGATATCAAAGTAAAGTAACAGACTTCATCCTAGAAGGCTTACAAGTAAAGGGTGTAGTAATTAATAACGATGAAAAACTAATGACTGATATAGTGGTTGTTGCTTGTGGTCATAGCGCAAGAGATACTTACAAAGTTTTACATGAACGAAATGTAGGTATGGAAGCGAAAGCTTTTGCAATTGGGCTTAGAGTAGAACATCCACAAGAAGTTATAGATAAAGCGCAATATGGCGAATTTGCTGGACATCCTAAATTAGGTGCAGCAGATTACGCTTTGGTATATCATAATAAAGATAAAAGTCGTACGGCATATTCCTTTTGCATGTGTCCAGGTGGACAAGTGGTTGCGTCTTCTTCAGAAGAAGGCGGTGTAGTCGTTAATGGAATGAGTATGTACCATAGAGATTCCGGTGTAGCAAATAGTGCTTTAGTAGTAAATGTTACTCCAGCAGATTTTGGTGATAGTCCTCTTGCTGGAATAGAGTTTCAGCGTAAATATGAAAAGTTAGCTTTTGAAGCTGGTGGAAGTAATTATTATGCACCCGCACAAAACGTAAAAAGCTTTTTGGATGGCGAGGAACCTAAACTTAGCGAAGTAGACGGGGATTTTGAAATACCTACCTACAAACCAAATGTGACGCTTTATGATTTATCTAAAGTATTACCAAATTATGTTGTAAAAACTTTAAGAGATGGAATATTATCTTTTGATGAAAAAATAAAAGGTTTTGCTGGTTCACAAGGCATCTTGACTGGTGTTGAAACAAGAACCTCCGCACCTCTTCGCATCATTCGTGATCGAGAAACTTTTATATCAGTTACTCACCAAGGTTTATATCCTTGCGGTGAAGGTGCTGGTTATGCAGGCGGAATTATGAGCGCAGCATTAGATGGATATCATGTGGCGCGAGCAATAATGAAAAAATATAAACCTTTTAATTAAAACTTGGAGGAATACATGGCACGTTTATTTGGAACAGATGGTGTTCGTGGTGTTGCTAACACAGAACTTACACCTGAATTAGCTTATAAATTAGGAAGAGCAGCGGCTAAATATTTTGGTCGTGAAGTTAGCGAACCAAAAATTATTATTGGGAGAGACACCCGTCTTTCAGGTACAATGCTTGAATCTGCACTTGCAGCAGGTATTTGTAGTGCAGGCGGAAATGCACACCTTTTAGGAGTTATGCCTACACCAGCAGTTTCGTTTTTAACTGAACAAGTTAAAGCTAATGCAGGGGTAGTTATTTCTGCATCACATAATCCTTTTGAGGATAACGGGATCAAGTTCTTTTTCCAAACAGGGCATAAACTTCCTGACTCCGTTGAGGATGAAATAGAAAACATTGTTAATAGTGATATCGATTACAGTAAAGCCCCTGAAGGATCTTCAGTTGGCGAAGTGATAATCGAAACAGGTTTAGATAAGTTATACATCGACCATGTAGTAAAGAGTGCACCTTCTAAATTAAATGGTTTAAAAGTAGTAATGGATTGTTCTAATGGTGCTAATAGTGTTATTGCTCCTACAATTTTAAGAATGTTAGGTGCAGAAGTTATTAGTATTTTTGATAGCCCAAATGGAATTAATATAAACAATAATTGTGGTTCAACTCATATGGAAGCACTTCAAAAGAAAGTGGTAGAAGTTGGAGCACAAGTAGGTATTGCTAACGATGGCGATGCTGATAGATGTTTAGTAGTAGATGAAAATGGTGAAACTCTTGATGGGGATCAAATGATGCTTATTTGCGCATTAGAACTCTTGAAGAAAAAGAAATTAAAAGATAATATGCTTGTTACAACTGTAATGAGTAACATTGGTTTACATAAAGCTTTCAAAGAGTTTGGTGGACAAACTGTTAAGACTGGTGTTGGTGACCGTTATGTTTTAGAGGAAATGATAAAACATGGTTATAACTTAGGTGGTGAACAGTCTGGGCATATTATATTCTCTGAATATGCTAAAACAGGAGATGGTATTTTAACTGCAGTACAACTACTTGGAGCTATGGTTAAAAACAATAAGCCACTATCTGAAATGGCAAAATACATGGAAAAATTCCCGCAAATTCTTGTTAATGTACGCGTAAAAGATAAGCATGGTTGGGATGAAAATCAAGCAATAAAAGATGTTATTAAAAAGTATGAAGATGTATTAGGTGATAATGGTCAAATTTTAGTTAGAGCTTCTGGAACAGAACCATTAATTAGAATTATGGCAGAAGGGCCAAATCAAGGACAGTTAGAAGAAATTGCAGATGCTATTTCCGAAGTAGTTATTAAAGAACTAGAAAAGTAGTTGAAACAAAAAACACAAGATGTTGTTAGTCATTTGACCAGCACGCATAAATATAGTAAAATATTAGTATACAATGATGTGCCGCGGGGGATGCCAAGCCTACGCGGCATATTGTGTGCATAGGAGAGCACATAATATGAAAAGCGCAAGTGCCAGTCCTTAAGGACTTGGTGAACGAGGAAGAGGTTAATCGAATTGTCAGCGGGTGCCTCTTGGTTATGCTACAGACCATAAGTTAAACTACAAAAACTGCGGTAACGCATCGAACAAAATGTTTAACAAGTAGAAATTGGTAATAAAATTTAGGAGGATACGCATATGTGCGGAATCGTTGGTTATATAGGAACTAAATTAGCAACACCAATTTTATTAGATGGAATGAGTAAGTTAGAATATCGTGGTTATGACTCTGCTGGTATAGCAGTTTATAATGAAGGACATATAACTGTTGAAAAATGTGTAGGACGCTTAGATGCATTGCGTGAAAAAGTAAAAGGTCATATGCCTGAAGGAACTATGGGCATCGGTCATACTCGTTGGGCAACACACGGTCGTCCATCAGATAGAAATTCTCATCCACATACAGACGATAGTGGAGATTTTGTAGTAGTTCATAATGGTATTATCGAAAACTATATGAAATTAAAAGAAGAACTTATTGCTAAAGGTCATAAATTTGTATCAGAAACAGATACAGAAGTAGTTGCTCATTTAATGGCAGACCTTTACAATGGCGACTTTGAAGCAACTGTAAAAGAAGTTTTAAAGATTATTGAAGGTTCTTATTCTTTAGTTTTCATGTCTGCAAAAGATCCTGATAAACTTATTTGTACAAAAAAAGATAATCCTTTGGTAATTGGTCTTGGCGAAGGGGAAAATTTCATCGCTTCAGATATTCCAGCAATTATCGATCATACTCGTAGAACTTATATTATGAGTGATGGTGAAATTGCTACAGTAACAAAAGATAGTGTTTGGGTACAAGATATTAAAGGTACTCCGATTAGTAAAAAAGTATTCGAAGTAAATTGGAATGCAGAAGCTGCTCAAAAAGGCGGTTTTGAACATTTCATGCTTAAAGAAATTTACGAACAACCAAAAGCTATGCGTGATACAATGACAGGTCGCATTCATGGTGAAGAACCAATTAAATTCGATGAGTTAAATTGGACGCCAGAAGAATTTGCTGGCATTAGCAAAATCTTTATTGTAGCTTGTGGTACAGCATATCATGCAGGTCTTGTTGGTAAATATTACTTAGAAAAATTTGCGAGAATTCCTGTAGAAGTAGATATTGCAAGTGAATTCCGTTATAGAGATCCATTGGTTGATGAAAATAGTCTCTTGATTGTTGTAAGTCAATCTGGTGAAACAAGCGATACTTTAGCAGCACTTCGTGAAGCAAAACGTTTAGGCGCTCGTACTTTAGCAGTTACTAACGTAGTTGGTTCTTCTATGGCACGTGAAGCAGATCAAGTAGTTTATACTTATGCTGGACCTGAAATTGCAGTAGCATCTACAAAAGCATATACAACTCAATTACTTGTTATGTTTATGTTAGGTGTTTATGTAGGCACTTTACGCGGAACCTTAGATCCAAAACTTGCTAAGGAACTTACCCTTGCAGCACAAGATATCCCAGAACAAATTCATCAAACATTAGAAAATGTTGATCAAATTAAAGTATTCGCAACACAATATGGTAGTTGCGAAGACGCATTCTTCCTTGGACGTAGTTTAGATTATGCAGTAGCTTTGGAAGGCGCTTTAAAACTTAAAGAAATTTCTTATATTCACGCAGAAGCATATGCTGCTGGTGAATTAAAACATGGTACTTTAGCTCTTATTGTTGAAGGTGTACCAGTTATTGTTTTAGCAACACAATCAGATGTATATGCTAAAACAATCAGTAATTTGAAAGAAGTTAAAGCTCGTGATGCAGTTGTAATTGCAATTGCCCAAGAAGGTGATGAAGAAATTGGTAAAGAAGCAGATCATGTTATCTATATTCCAAAAACCAATAAATTCTTAGCTCCACTTTTAGCAGTACTTCCATTACAATTACTTTCTTACTATGCAGCACTCACTCGTGGCTGTGATGTAGATAAACCAAGAAACCTTGCTAAATCAGTAACGGTAGAATAATAAAAACAAGGAGGACAACATATGGCTAAAGATAGTTCTTTTGACGTAGTATCCCAAATCGAAAAGCAAGAGATGGACAACTGTGTTAATCAAGTAAAAAAAGAGCTTGAACAACGTTTTGATTTTAGAGGAAGCGTTGCAGAACTCGAACTTGCTGACAATGAGTTGAAACTTGCTGCAGAAGACGAATACAAATTAGGGGCAATTCTAGACATGCTTCGTGTACGTATGGCTAAAAGAGAATTACCACTACGTTGTTTGGACCCAGGTAAAATTGAACCAGCAGCAAAAGGTACAGTGAAACAAGTTGTAACTATTCAACAAGGTATTCCAAAAGAAAAAGCAAAAGCAATTATTGCTGCAATTAAAGCATCTAAATTAAAAGTAACAGCTCAAATGCAAGATGATCAAGTGCGTGTAACTGGCGCTAAAAAAGATGATTTGCAAGCAGTTATTCAACTTTTAAAAGGCGATGATTTCGGAGTAGATTTACAATTTGTAAATATGCGCTAACAAAAAAAGAAGGTCACTACATTTGTAGTGACCTTTATTTTATTTACGACGTTTATTACGGTCGAGATGAATATCTGTTACTTCAGCTTCGAACAATCTGTTCCATGGGAAGGTAAGATTAAATACTGTGTTTTCGGTTAAATCATATTTAGCCGCTAAATCTTTAGTAATACGAAAAGCTTCTTTACGGAATTGTTCTGCGTGAGAACCTAAGTTAAAACGATAAATAGTTTGTTGTTTTTCTGCTAAAATTTTATTGATTTCACGTCTTGCATTAGCTTGGTAGTACCAATCATCTATAACGCGTTCACGCATTAATTGAAGTTGATTATCTTTGGTAGTCATAGGAGCTAAGATGCCTTGCGCAATAGCAAATCCGACTGTATTATCAGCAGTATTCCAACCGTTATAGGCAACTAGTTTTGTTAGAAGACCTTGTTTAGCAACTTCGTTCATAAAACCATTATCTGCACCATTAGAGTAGGCTATATCAGCTAAAGATATAGATTTATTATTTAGCAATAAGCCTTTTAATAATCCAATGTAACGTTTGTTTTCAGGTGAAGCAAAGAACTGATTAGATGGTGCTGTTGTATCTTGCATAATGCCATCATAAGGAGTGTTAAGAGCAAGGATGATGTCAGCGCCAGCAATGCTATTTGCAACAATACCGCCAGCTGCAATAATTTGTTGGGGCACTGATTTTCCTAAAGTCATATCAGAATATTGTGGAATGGTATTAGGACCAACGCCATCTACATAGAATGGATAAATCGTAGGCTTTAGATTCCTGTTATCCATAACTGATCTAGTTAATAATAATAAACCAAGTTGATCTACGCCAGGAAGTATTTGGAAATCTTTTGCAGTTAAATCCATGTTTCTAAGAGCAAGAAGTTGCCCTTCCATATGAGTATGGGATCTAGGCGCATTATCATCTTTACCAATTGCAAAATAATGGAAACTGCCTGTGCGAGAAAGATATGCTAATTTTTGATTAATTTCAAAGTTTTTCTCACGTCTTGTAAGCCAGTCACCAAGATTATCTTTGCGTAAATTACGTTCTATAGTTAAACGACGAATTTTTTCAGGAAAAGAATCAACTCTAAAATGACCTTTGTCATAAAGTTGAGAATAGGCGAAAATTGCAGGACCAACATCAGTATAATAAGTTGGTTCAACATTACCGAAACTTGCAGTAGGCGTTCTCATTATAGTAGAGAAGCCATAGATTTTAATGTCCGTTTGTTTAGTTAACTCTTGGAAACGTTTTACTTTATCATTAAGTTCAGCTGCTGTAAAATTATGTGTTCTTGAACCTACTAGACCTCCATAGATTAATGCATCAGTTGAAATAACTGCAGAATCAGCTTTATTGGCATTTTTTTCAAGCCATTTCCAAAGTTCTGCAGAGTTCGCACCTCTAGTACGGGATGCTAGAAATTGATCTGGTGGCATAAGAATCGTAAAATTAGCCGATTCCATAGCTTGAGCAGAGAAAGAGTCGCACACAGGTCTATTATCAAGTGGAATAAAAAGAATCGTGTTTGATTTTTTGGCTTCTGCTTGAGTTATACTAAAAAATATTAAGTTAATTACAATAAAAACTTTAAGCAAAAATTTAAACATTTATAACATCCTCATTTCGAATTACAATATACATTATATAATATTTGAAAAAAATCTGCAAAATAATGTTAAATCTTTACTTAAACTGTACTTGACATAGAAACTAATAGTGGTATAATTTTAGGTACATAGAAGAATATAGTAAAAAGTAATGCGAAGGAAACGCTGTTGCAGGATACTTACAGAAAACATCACCAAGGCTGAGAGTGATGAGTTATGGCAAGAGATAAACCACCTTCAAACTGCCTTTGGAAAACATTCGTGAGTAAGAAGAGCCGTCTGCCAACGTTACTGGTACTTAAGAGAATTGCTTAGCAATTAATTAGGGTGGAACCGCGATAATCTCGTCCCTTTTCCAGAAGGACGGGTTTTTTTATTTGTCTTATAAAATTTAAGTATATATTTTAGGAGGAGTTTGTTATGTCAAATGTAAAAGTGATTTTAAAAGATGGGAGTGTAAAAGAGGTTGCAGCAGGAACAACTTTGTTGGAAATTGCAAAATCTCTTTCTCAAAAATTAGGCAAGACAGCTTTGCTTGCTGTAGTAGATGGCAAAAATCGTGATTTATCTGATGTGTTAGAAAATGATGCAGAAGTAGAATTCATTGTGCCTGAAAGTGCAGAAGGGTTACATGCAATTAGACATACTGCATCTCATATTATGGCACAAGCAATTCAGCACTTATTCCCAGGTGTAAAATTTGCTATTGGTCCAGCAATCGAAAATGGTTTTTATTATGATATTGATAGCGAGCATGTTTTCACTCCAGAAGATTTAGTTGCTATCGAAAAAGAAATGAACAAAATTATTAAACTTAACATTCCTTTGGAACGTTACGAATTACCTCGTGCAGATGCATTAGCAAAATTCGCAGCTGAAAGTGAAAAATATAAAGTAGAACTTATTAATGATTTGCCAGAAGATGCAATTATTAGTACTTACACTCAAGGAGATTTTACAGACCTTTGCGCAGGTCCACATTGCCCATCTACAGGCAGAGTGAAAGCTTTCAAACTTCAAAGTATTGCTGGCGCATATTGGCGTGGTAATGAAAAAAATAAAATGCTACAACGTATTTATGGTACTGCGTTTGCAACAAAAGAAGAATTAGATGCTTACTTATTAATGCTTGAAGAAGCTGCAAAACGCGATCATAGAAAACTTGGTAGAGAACTTGATTTATTTAGTATTCAAGAAGAAGGCCCTGGTTTCCCGTTCTTCCATCCAAATGGCATGATAGTTAGAAATGAGCTTGTTACATATTGGAGAGAAGTTCACCGTAGATATGGTTATGAAGAAATCATGTCCCCAATTATTTTAAATCGTTCATTATGGGAACGTAGTGGTCACTGGGATCATTACCGTGATAATATGTATTTCACAGAAATTGATGAACAAGATTTTGCGATCAAACCAATGAACTGCCCAGGTGGTATGCTAGTTTACAGAACTAAACCTCATAGCTATCGCGAACTTCCGATTCGTACTGGTGAACTTGGTTTAGTGCATCGTCATGAACTTTCAGGTGCATTACATGGTTTGTTCCGTGTACGTAATTTTACTCAAGATGATGCTCATATCTTTATGATGCCAAGTCAAATTAGAAGTGAAATTAAAAATGTAATTTCCTTGTTTGATGAAGTATATGCAACTTTTGGCTTAACTTATCATGCAGAACTTTCCACTCGTCCAGAAGATTCAATGGGTGATGATGAAAGTTGGGAAATTGCAACTGACGGTTTAAGAGAAGCACTTGAAGACTGTAATCTTCCTTATATTGTAAATGAAGGTGATGGAGCATTCTATGGTCCTAAAATCGACTTCCATTTAAAAGATTCAATTGGCCGTACCTGGCAATGTGGTACTATCCAATTAGATATGCAATTACCTGAAAAATTTGATTTAACTTATGTTGGTGAAGACGGACAAAAACATCGTCCAGTTATGATCCACAGAGTTGTATATGGTAGTATCGAACGTTTTATTGGTATCTTGATTGAAAACTATGCAGGAGCTTTCCCAGCTTGGCTTGCTCCAACTCAAGTTAGAATCTTACCTATTACTGACAAACAATTAGATTATGCAAAAGATCTTGAAAAGAAATTGTTTGATTTAGGAATGAGAGTTCATCTTGATGATCGTAGCGAAAAAATCGGATATAAAATTCGTGAAGCGCAAATGCAAAAAGTTCCTTATATGCTCGTAATTGGTGATAAGGAAATTGAAGAAGGTGCAGTTGCAGTTCGTCGTCGTGGCGAAGGTGATATAGGGGCAATGAAAGTAGATGCCTTTATCGAAATGATTCAAAAAGAAATTGCTGAAAAGATATAATAAATAAAAATAGTAGCCAATTTTGGCTACTATTTTTTATGAAAGGTGTATAGTTACTATACACCTTTTTTTATGTTAAAATAAATATATAAAATTGTTGCTAAAGGCATGGAAAGGAGATATACATGACTAACTTAATTGCAATAAGTGAAATGGCTAAACTACATGGCATAACAAGACAAACTTTAATTTATTATGATGAAATTGATTTGTTTAAACCACGCGAAGTAGATGAAAATGGATATCGTTACTATAGTAGAAGACAAATTCCGTATTTAAGAGAAATATGCTTTTTAAAGTCGGTAGGGGTAAGTTTGAAAGATATAGTAGAGCACTTTCAAGAACGTTGTCCAGAAAAAGAAATGGAATTATTAAGGGCTCAAAAAAGTAAAATAGTTCGTGAAATGAATAAATTAAATAAAATTAGAGAGTCTATATCACAAAGAATAGATATTTATGAAGAAGCTGTAGATGCTAATGCCGTAAATATAAAAGAACCTTTTGTTAAGTGTATTGCGGCACGTAGTATGATTGTACAAGAGTATATAAAACCAATTACTAAAGAAAATTTACATACTACTTTAATGGCGCTATGGAAAAAAGTATTTGCAAAAGAAATGGTGCCATCTAGTGGATTCGGATCTATGATTAGAAAAAAAAATGCAGTGAAACGGGACTATGAAAATGGTATTGCTACATGTATATTCTTACCGCCTGAAACACATAATATAGAAGATGTAGTAGAAGTTCCAACAGGAGAATATGCCTGTATGTATAAGTACGGGATGCCTTATGATTTCGAGCATGTGGATAGATTGCTTGATTGGATCGAAGGAAAAGGTTATGAAGTTATTGGTGATGTGATAGATATATGTTTATTAGATACAACTTTTTATCGTGAGCAAAAAAGTCTTGATTTTTGTATGTTACAAATCCCGATAAAACGCAAAAAATAAATGATTCTCAATAAAGTATTTTCTGATTTTAGAAGATGCTTTATTTTTTTTGAAAAAAGTTCTTGACTGTATTCTTACTTTATAGAATATCATTCAAATTGAAAGGACCTAGTCCAAAAAGAAAGTGCTAAAAGAGCAGGTGCTCACAAATTTTTTATAAAATGGAGGTTTTAATTATGGCAAAGAAAGAAGTTATTGATTTAAGATCAGCATTAGAATTGTTAGAAACTATGCCTGGTCAACTAGTATCAACTGATGTAGAAGTTGATCCTTCAGCAGAACTTGCTGGTGTGTATCGTCACGTAGGTGCAGGTGGTACTGTAGCTCGTCCGACAAAACTTGGCCCAGCAATGATGTTTAATAAAGTAAAAGGTCATCCAGACGCAAAAGTTGTTATTGGTCTACTTGCAGATCGCAAACGTGTAGCAGCGATGTTAGGTTCTACATATGAAAAAGTTGGCTTCATGCTCAAGGATGCGGTTAAAGATGCAATTCTTCCTGTAACTATTCCTAATGATAAAGCTAAATGCCAAGAAGTTGTTTATAAAGCAACTGATGAAGGTTTTGATATTCGTAAATTAATTCCAGCACCAACTAATACACCAGAAGATGCTGGCCCTTACATTACTTTAGGCATGTGTTATGCATCTGATGTAGAAACTGGTGAATCTGATGTAACAATTCATCGTTTATGTCTTCAATCTAAAGATGAAATTACAATGTTCTTCACTCCAGGTGCGCGTCACTTAGGTGCAATGCGTGAAAAAGCAGAAGCTCTTGGAAAACCACTTCCTATTTCTATTAGCATTGGTGTTGATCCTGCTATTGAAATCGCGGCTTGCTTTGAACCACCAACAACTCCATTTGGATTTGATGAATTATCTATTGCTGGTGCGATTCGCGGAAAAGCTGTTGAACTTACCGATTGCGTTAGTGTAAATGCAAAATGTATTGCTAATGCTGAATATGTTATTGAAGGTGAATTACTTGTAGAAACTCGTATTCGTGAAGATATTAACACAAATACAGGCAAGGCAATGCCAGAATTCCCAGGTTATACTGGACCAGCTAATGAAGCGTTACCAGTAATTAAAGTAAAAGCAGTTACTACTAGAAAAAATCCAATTATGCAAACTTGTATTGGACCATCTGAAGAACATGTTAATATGGCTGGTATTCCAACAGAAGCATCTATCATTGATATGGTAGAACGTGCTATGCCTGGTAGATTGCAAAATGTTTATGCAGCATCTCCTGGCGGCGGTAAATTCTTAGCAGTAATGCAATTCAAAAAAGGAGTTCCTTCTGATGAAGGTCGTCAACGCCAAGCAGCACTTTTAGCATTTAGTGCGTTCCCTGAATTAAAACAAGTTATTTTGGTAGATGAAGATGTTGATATCTTTGATATGAATGATGTTCTTTGGGCAATGACTACTCGTATGCAAGCGGATGTGGATATTGTAACTATTCCGGGTGTACGCTGTCATCCACTTGATCCTTCTAATGATTCTAGCTGTAGTTGGACAATTCGTGACCATGGTATTGCATGTAAAGTTATTTATGATGCAACTGTACCTTATAATGAAAAAGGCCGTTTCCATAGAGCTAAGTTTATGGAAGTTGACCCAACAAAATGGTTGCCTGATTTTAAATAGAAGATAATAGGGCAGGGTTAATCCCTGCCCATATATGAAAATGAGGTGTTGAAATGACATATTTTCCTTTAGGTGTAGTAGTTAATGGAGCAGCAGTAATTTTAGGTGGTTTGATAGGTGCTTGTTTTGGACATTTAATTCCAGAAAGAATTAAAACTAGTTTAGGTTTAATTTTTGGTTTAGCTTCTTGTTCTATGGGTATTGCAACAATCATGAAAATGAAAATTTTACCTGCAGTTATTTTTGCAATTATTATTGGTACTGCAATAGGTGAATGGATTTATATGGAAAAAGGTATTGCTTGGGGGGCTCGTAAATTCGAGGGGCCTATTGGTGCAATTTTTCCTAATACTTCTAATATTGAAGATCGTAATGAATATATGGAAAAATTAATTAGTATTATAGTCCTTTTTGCAGCAAGCGGCACTGGTATTTATGGTGCATTAGAATCAGGGTTGACCGGTGATCATACGATTTTATTCACGAAATCAATATTAGATTTCTTTACAGCAGCTATTTTCGCAACTACTTTGGGTTATATAGTAGCAGCGGTATTTATTCCACAAGTGGCGGTTACAATGAGTCTTTTCTTGTTAGCTGGAACTATTATGCCACTTACAACTCCAGAAATGATAGCTGATTTCTCAGCTTGCGGTGGTATTTTAATGTTTGCAACTGGTCTTAGAATTTGTGGAATCAAAGTGTTCCCGATTGGTAATATGATACCAGCAATGGTACTTGTTATGCCATTCCATTATGCTTGGATTAACTATATTGTTCCATTAGTAAAATAATTAGGGTAAGGAGTGAGTTATATGCGTCTAATAATAGGTATCTCTGGAGCAAGCGGAGTAGTAATGGGTTATCACATGCTTAAAGTACTTAAGCAAATTCCTGAAATAGAAACACATTTAATTCTTACAGAAGGCGCCATAAAAAACTTTGAATGTGAAACAGAGATCTTAATAGATGATGTAACAGTATTAGCAGATGTGGTGCATAGTAATAAAAATCTTGCAGCAAGTATCTCTAGTGGCTCCTTTAAAACTGATGGCATGGTAGTTATTCCGTGTAGTATGAAAACAGTTTCAGGTATTGCCTCAGGATATGCAACTAATCTTCTAATTCGTGCAGCAGATGTTTGTATTAAAGAAGGTCGTAAAGTAGTTATTGTTCCTAGAGAAATGCCAATGAGTAGAATTCATTTGAGAAACATTAAAGAAGCGGCTGATAATGGTTGTATAGTGATACCTCCTATGTTAACTTTTTATAATGGCTCAAACTCAGTTGAAAAACAAGTCAATCATATCATAGGAAAAATATTGATGCAGTTTAATATTGAGTTTAAAGATTTTGTTCCTTGGGAAGGATGTGAATAACATGCTTTCTAAAACAGTAAGTTTTGGTGATGGTAAATGCAAGGTAACGGCAATAATTACGTCTTGTGGGAAAGATGTCGTAGTAGTTATTGGCGGTGGTGTAGAACATATTGGAGCAGTAGCGTTAGGTATACCTCGACCTAGTTTGCGCCAAGACGGAAATATTTCAGCTAGTGCATCTGTATTATGCGTAGTTGGACATAAAGAAGATTTAGTAGCGAGAGAAGCGGCGCTACAACTATCTTCTAAATTAAATACACGTGTTTTAGTATCTGTAGGTTTGCACCTGGACACTGCAAGTTTAGATGATATTAATACATTTGAAATCAATACTAAAGGGTTGTTAAAACAGATTGAAGTATTATTTGAAAAGACAAACGATTAAACATTTATCTCCTCTTAAATATAAAAAGAACCTAAACCTTAGCGGTTTAGGTTCTTTATTTTTAGATTAGCCTTTATAAATAACTCTATCAGTAATATCAGCAAGAGTTTGAGAGCCAGTCATAATCATGCCAGCTTCCATTTGAGATTTGAGGTGATTCATAAGGCAAGCAACGCCTTCTGCACCACCAACAGCAGCTTGTGTAACAGGACGGCCAACAAGAACAGCATCAGCACCTAATGCAAGCATTTTGATAACATCAAAACCAGTACGAATACCACCATCCACAAAAATAGTCATATTTTTACCTTCTAATGCTTTTGCAATAGCTGGAAGTACAGCAGCTGTACCAGGAGTATGGTCTAATACACGACCACCATGGTTAGAAACTACAATGCCATCAATACCAGCTTCTGCGATAGCAAGAGCATCTTCTGGATCCATAACTCCTTTAATAATAAGAGGCAAGTTAATGTTTTTCTTGAGTTCAACTAATTCATTGAAACTTTTTGGACCAACAGGTTGTCCACTAGAAGTTATATTAATAAGTGCAGCAGCATCAACGTCAACAGCAACTGCAACAGCGCCAGCTTTTTCAGCAATAGCAGCTTTTTCAATAATTAATTCATTAGGACGAGGCTTTATAGTTGGAATACCAAAACCACCTGATTCAACAATAGCTTCGATTCCTTCACCATATATTTCTGGCATTTTGCCATCGCCAGTCATGCCCATAGCCCCTGCCATCTTGCAACCAGCAATAACATGTTTGCAATATTCGCTTTCATTAATATAGTTATTCCAATTAAATTGAATGCCACCAATAGGAGCTGCCAAGATTGGCATAGCGAGTTTGTGTCCCCATAAATCAAAAGAACAATCTGGTTTATGAACTTCGTGAACAATGCGCAAGCGCAATTGCACTTTAGCTAAATCTTCAAAATTGTTTTTAAAGGAAGCTCCACTAGCAACACCGCCAGCACCTGGGATTTCACCAGCGCAAACTTTACCGTCGCAATTAGCGCAAAGTCTACATGCAGAGCCAAAATGCTCTCTGCCTAATTTTTTAAGAGTCTTCATATCCATAATAAAATTCCTCCAAAATTTCATTTTATTGATAAGATATTTTAACACGAAAATAAAAAATATGGTACAATAAAAAAATAGATTATAACATTGAGGTGAAAAGATGAACCGGGTTAATAAAGAAAGTATAGTAGAGACAACTGAAAAAAAACCAGTATCTTACTGGGAACTTTTTAAGTCTACATTTATAATCAGTGCGTTTACTGTTGGTGGAGGCTTTGTTTTGATACCTTTAATGAAAGCAAAATTTGTTGATGAATATAAATGGTTAGATGAAAAAGAATCTCTTGATTTAGTTGCCATAGCACAATCTGCACCAGGTGTAGTTGCAGCTAATGCAGCAATTATTATGGGCTATCGTATGGGTGGATTAAAAGGTATGATAGTAGCTTTAACAGCTACAATCTTACCGCCGTTAATTACCCTTACAGCAATTTCTTACTGTTACGATGCCTTTTCTACTAACCCCTACGTAAGGATGGTTTTAAAAGGTATGCAATGCGGTGTAGCAGCACTTATTTTAGATGTGGTATTAGATTTAATGGTTAAGCAAATAAAGAAGAAATTAATATTACCACTATTAATAATGGCAGGGTCATTCATTGCTTCTTATTTCTTTAATGTCAATATCATGTATATTATTTTAGTAGATGCGATAATAGGATTCTTGCTTATGCAGAAACCTGAATATAATTAAGGAAGGGGATACAAAATGATTTATTTTGAACTATTTTGGAGTTTTGCAACAGTAGGTTTATTTTGTATAGGTGGTGGCTATGCTTCCATGCCTCTTATTCAGGCACAAGTTATAGATAAACATGGTTGGTTAACGATGAATGAGTTTGTTGATATATTTACTATATCTCAAATGACACCTGGACCTATTGGGGTAAATGCAGCAACTTTTGTAGGTAGTAAAGTAGCAGGAATTCCAGGCTCTATTGTTGCTACACTTGGATTTGTAGCACCATCAGTAGTGATAGTATTAACTTTAGCTTATTTGTATTATAAATATGGTGATATAGGCGCTATTAGAGGAGTACTAAATGGATTAAGACCAGCAGTGGTAGCACTAATTGGTAGTGCTGGTGTGGGGATTTTTTTGTTGGCATTGTGGAACACAGAAAAATTGCCAGTAGAAGTTATGGATTTTGATAAGATTGGATTTTTGATTTTTGTTTTAGCTTGGATAGCCATTAGATATAAATTTGGAACAATAAGAACATTATTTGCTTCAGGTGTTTTAGGTTTGTGTTTATACACATTTTTATGTATGTAAATTAAAACTGCACCCTAACATAAGTTAGGATGCAGTTTTTTATTTATGTTAAGATCTTGCTTTTTTAGTAAAGAGGCTGCTTTCAGAAATATTAACTATTAATGGTTCTAAACCAAAGTTTTTAATATAATCGGCGCCAGCTGCTGTAGTAATGATTTTACCTTTTTGTTTGTTAAGTTTACCGTCTAAGTAACAAGCTGTACCATTTACTATAGTTGCATAAGCTTCTTTAGTGTGAGTGTTGATGATTGTAATATCAGCATCTTTACCAACAGCTAGAGAACCTTTAGAGACTAAGCCTAAAATTTGAGATGGGTTATAACTTACTTTTGCAACGAATTCTTTTAAAGTGAGTCCACCTAAATCAACAAGTGCTAAACCAGCAGGGATTAAAACATTACGAGGAATTCCGCCGCCGTCTGTACTAATTGCATCTACTAAAAATTTACCATTAGCACCTTTAGCAGTAGCGATTTCAACACGAGGGGTAATTGGATTAACTGTAAAACTAACAGTAACATCAGTATCTTTAGATTTCCAGTAATCGCGAGCTACAGCACCTGTAGCAAGGACAACTTCATCGCCTTGAGGTAAATTGATTTGTGCCCAACCTTCAAGGATTGCTTTTTCCATACCAGCAGCATCTTCAGAATAACCGCCAGTTTTTAAGCAACGGCGAGTAACAAGACTGCCTGCCATACCGTCTACGATTTCAGCACTAGTTCCATTAAATGGAGAAAGATATGCTTCGCAGGAAATGTTGAGGTTATTTGCTAAAGCTGTCAAAGCCATTTGAGTTTCTTCCATTGCAGGTTTTATAAGACCGCGGCAATAGGCATTAATATGTGCCAAATGAAGTGGATAGCCATCAGCAAGTTCAACTGCTTCTAGCATACCTTCTATATTAGAACCGTGAGCTGTAGTGCCAGCGTGGAAAGCAGTATAAGCATTAAGCTCTCCTGCAACTTTAATCGCGCGAGAAGTTGCTTCAGGAGTTAGCGGATAATGTCCGCCTAGAAGTTTGATGCCGATAGAACCTTCTGTAAGAAGTTTAGAAATTAAATCAGTTAATTCTTCAGTAGATGGATCTTCTGTTTTTACTGTATGTCCAGGACGCATATACTCAATGGTTGCAAGATTAACACCAGCACCATGATCGCGAGCTATTTCAAAAACACTTTTACCAGGGCCAGACATATCAAGTGCGCTAGTAACACCAGCCTTAATTAACATCTCGTGACCATAATAACCGCCAAGCCAAGCAGATGCATGGACATGCATGTCAACAAGTCCAGGAACTACTAATTTTCCTTCTGCATCAATAGTTTGATTTGCAGTGTAGTTAAGGGATTGTTCCATAGCAGTGATTTTACCGCCAGTAACAGCGATATCATAAATTCCCTCAGTGTTAGTAGCATAATCTACCACATATCCATTTTTAATCAATAAATCACAGTTCATAAGTTACCTCCATTTTGTTTTTTATTTAAAAAATATTATAAAATAGCACTTAGAATATTTTTATGTTAATATATTTGTATGGTAGCATAAAGATTTTATTAGGGCAAACAAAAGTCTAGATACATAAATAAAAAATATGAAAATGTAAAGAAAGTAATATTTTAAATAGGAGGAATGAAAATGAAATTTAATGCAATATCTTCTAATTATCCTTCCCGAAGAAGTCTTGTGTATGGCAAGAGAGGAATGGTGTGCACAACGCAACCATTAGCAGCACAAGCAGGTTTAGATATTTTAAAAAAAGGTGGCAATGCAATTGATGCGGCTATAGCAACAGCTATTTGTATGACTATTTTAGAACCTACAAGCAATGGTCTTGGAAGTGATGCGTTTGCATTAGTATGGGTAAAAGATAAATTACATGGATTAAATGGTAGTGGGCATGCTCCTAAATTGCTTACCGCAGAACATGTTAAGGGGAAAGGTGCTAGTGATGAAGTGCCGGATAGAGGATGGTTACCTGTAACTGTTCCTGGTGCCCCTTCAGCTTGGGCAGAAATCCATAAACGTTTTGGCAAATTGCCTTTTGAAGAACTTTTTGAAGCTGCAATTGATCTAGCAGAAAATGGATTTGCTTTGCAACCAATAACTAGCTTTTTATGGGCAGAATCTTATAAAACTTTTGAAAAATATAAAGGACAAGAAGAGTTCAAACCGTTTTTTGAAACATTCTTTGATAATGGTATACCTAAAGCAGGTAGTATAGTAAAGCTACCAAATCATGCTAAAACTTTACGTTTATTAGCAAAATCTTATTGTGAGGCTTACTATACAGGTGAAATTGCAGATGCTATAGATGCTTTTTCACAACAAACTTGTGGGTGTATTCGCAAAGACGATTTATCTAGCTATAAAGCTGAATGGGTAGAACCTATAAAAACAAATTATCAAGGTTATGAAGTTTGCGAGATTCCTCCTAATGGACACGGAATTGTTGCTTTGATGACTTTAAATATTTTAAGTAAATTCGAATTTGATACTAGAGATTCAGAAGAAACTGTACATAAACAATTAGAAGCTATGAAATTAGGCTTTACAGACGGAAAAACTTATATAGCTGATTCAAGACATATGAAAACAGAAGTAGAGTTTTTGCTAAGTGATGAATATGCAACTAAGCGTAGTAAAGAAATTGGGGAAACTGCTTTAATGCCAAAACCAATAGATGTTAATTGTGGCGGAACAATTTATTTAGCTACAGCTGATGAAGAAGGTAATATGGTTTCTTTCATTCAAAGTAATTATAAAGGATTTGGTTCAGGTATTGTTGTCCCAGGATATGGAATAGCGCTTAATAATCGTGGTAATTGTTTTAGTCTCGATAGTGCTGCAGATAACTATTTAGAGCCTGATAAAAAACCTTATCATACAATTATTCCAGGATTTTTATTAAAGGATAATAAAGCTGTTGGACCATTTGGTGTTATGGGCGGGTTTATGCAACCTCAAGGTCATGTACAAGTTATAATGAATATGATTAAGTTTGGCCTCAATCCGCAAGAAGCACTTGATGCTCCAAGGTGGCAATGGACTAAAGAAAAGGACGTTGAATTAGAAATAGGACATGAAGCATTAGCGGAGGGGTTACGTAGAAGAGGGCATAATGTAGTAGTAAAAGAAGATTTTACTGAATTTGGACGAGGTCAAATTATTTTACGTACTGAAGACGATACTTTAGTTGGTGCAACTGAGCCTAGAGCAGATGGTTTTATAGCAGTCTGGTAACAATAAAAACTGTAGCTTTTTGCTACAGTTTTTTATTGTATATTTTAAATTATAAGAATTAATTGAATAGTTAAAAAAAATGTGATAAAATGCTTGTTGTTTATTTACATATATTAAGAAATATGATAAAATTAAAATGTGAAAAAAATGAAAACTGTAAAGAAGGGAGGAATAGAAGTGAGGAAAAAATATCAAGAGGGTTTTACTTTAATTGAAGTAATTATCTGTGTGTGCATAATCTTTATTTTATCGGGACTAGTTATTACAAGAATTATAAATGCTGTAGAAGATGCTAAAACAAGTACGTGCATCGCAAACAGAAAAATAATCGAACGTGTTTATCCTATCTATCAAATAAAGGAAAGCTCACCTTATACTTTCGCTCAATTTTTTGCAGACCTTGAAACAATTAATGCTGATCGTAAATATCTTGCTTTCATTCCTGTTTGCCCGTCTTTAGGTGAATATAGTGCAACTGCTAGAAGTGAGCAAATATTATGTTCTATTGAAGAACACAATGCACATCTACGTATCCAAGATAATACAGCTGAGGAGCTTATTGGTCGCGTGATAGGTATTTTAGATAGTTTCAAAAATCCAGATGGTACTTGGAATGCGCAAGCACTAAGTGATGCAGGAATTACTCAATATCAAGTAACGAATAACTCTGCTTTCCGTAACTTATATTTACAAGATTATTCTTGGGATGTAGTAACAAATACTGCAGGACAAGCTCAGACTATAATGTTTTATTTATTGCCTTCAGGAGAAACTCTTGTATATGCAGTTTCTAATACAGGGCAACCATGGAATGCTAACTATGTATTTGATAGCACTACTGGTAAATGGCACTATTCTTCTAGTGGAATTAATTTAGCTAATCTTTATAAAGATACTTCTTCGTCTACAACATATATTGATGCTGTAATGTCACAAGTTAGAGCAAGTGGAGAAGTTCTTTTAATGGATAATGTATTCCATAACTAAAATTAAGGGCAGATATTTTATCTGTCCTTTTTGTTTGCAAAAAATATATAAAAACAAGTACAGAAATGGCATATTTTTTTTAAAAACTGTCCTTTTTATTTTTTCTAAAACTTTGCTATAATTAGGGCACAGGTTTTTATTAAAAGGATGCGGAGGTCAATATATGAGTAATCTTTATAAAGCTTTAACAATTGCTGGTTCTGATACTAGTGGAGGTGCTGGCTTAGAAGCAGATTTAAAGACATTTCAAGAATATGGTGTTTATGGAATGGTGGCTCTAACAGTTATTGTTGCGCAAAATCCACGTGAAGAATGGTATCATGAAGTAAATCCAATTCCAGTGGATTTGATAGTAAAACAAATTATTACTGTATGTGAAGGTATAGGCGTTGATGCTATGAAAACAGGGATGCTTGGTAGTGCAGAATTAGTGCATCTAATTGCAGCATCTATAGATAAATATAAATTAAAAAATGTTGTTATTGATCCTGTTATGGTATGCAAAGGTGTGGAAACTATCATGGTGCCAGAAGCAGCAGCGGCAATTAAGGGTGAACTAGTAAAGCGTGCTGATGTAATAACGCCAAATACTATTGAAGCGGCTTATTTAGCAGATATGGAAAGCATTATAACTTTAGAAGACATGAAAGAAGCAGCAGGTCGTATAAAAGAACTTGGTGCTAAAAATGTAGTTATAAAAGCAGGCGATAGAATTTTTGGTGAAGAAGCTATTGATTTACTATATGATGGTAAAGAATTTATCTTTAATCGCCAGCCTAAGATTATCGGTTGTTATAACCATGGTGCTGGCTGTACTTTCTCAGCAGCAGTTACTGCTGGTTTAGCAAAAGGTATGTCTGTGAAAGAAGCAGTAGAAAATGCTGGTAAATTTGTTGGTGCAGCATTAAAAGCATCTTTCAAATTAAATGAATATGGTGGTGCGCTAGACCACGCAGCTTGGAGAAAATAATAAATAAAACCCTGCAGACAAATTAAGTTTGCAGGGTTATTTTTTGGAGCACCCGGGCGGAGTCGAACCGCCGCACACAGCTCCGGAGGCTGATGCTCTATCCACTGAGCTACGGGCGCATATATAGTTGTTGCAAGGCAAATTATAGCATAGTTTTAGTAAGCTATCAATTATTTTGCCTTTAGTATTTAAAAAAGAGGTAAGGTTTGGTATAATTAGATAGTATGTTGATTTATATTAATTAGCTCTAACAGGATTTTGAGGTGCAATAATGATAACAATTAGAGATAGAGTACGTTTTGTTGAAACTGATATGATGGGTGTAGTGCATCATGCCAACTATTTAAGATGGTTTGAAATGGGAAGAGTCTCATATTTGCGCCAATGTGGTGTAGAAATACTCGACTTAATGAATGAAGATATTGTCTGTCCAATTACTGAAATTCAAGCTAAATACATGAATTCCTGCATTTTTGATGATGAGTTTGAAGTGCAAACTACAATGGTTGCATTTAATAAAGCTAAAATGGATTTTAGTTATAAAGTAATTCGGTTAAGTGATGGAGCAGTATGCGTTGAAGGATTTACGCGAAATCTTTTTACTGATCAAAAAGGTAAGATAGTCCGTTTAGATGCTAAATGGTTTGATAAGATTAATAAAGTTTATAAAGAAGAAAAATAATATATTAACAATATGAGGTGAGTATATGAAATACGAAATAGTTCCTGTACCAACGCGTATTCTAACTGAACATGATGATATTTGTGAAGCGATTTTAGAATATGGCAAAAATCAAATAGGTCCAAATGACGTTGTTTGTGTAGCTGAAAGTGTAGTAGCTATTACGCAGGGCAAAGCAATTCGTCATCAAAATATAAAACCTGGTATTGTTGCGAAAACCTTGTGTCATTTTTTCCCAGCTGTTGGAAGTATAAGTGGTTGGTATACTATGCAAGCACTTATTGACGCAGAAGGAACTCAAAACGTATTAAAAGGCTTTGTTTTAGGGGTTTTAGGTAAATTAAGAGGCAAAGCAGGCGTATTCTATGAAACGGTAGGTTATCAAGGACGTTTAATTGATGATGTTACTGGAACTATGCCACCTTATGATAAACATATTGTTTATGGACCAGAGAATCCTAAGAAAGTTGCAGAAGATATTACAGAAGCTTGTGATTGTTATGGTGCAGCGGTAGCTGACGTAAATGATTTAAAACGTTCTGCGGTGTTAGGTGTATCTAAGGGAGTTGATGCAGATAAGGTAGCTTCAATTCTTATTGATAACCCTTTTGGTAATGGTAGCCAAAAAACACCTATTTGTATTATTAAAAATTATCGCAAAGCGTAAAGGAGCATATTATGATTATAGGCTTATTTAAAATATTATTTTGGATTATAGTTTTAGGTGCTGCAGCAATTGTTATTTATATTTGGCGCCAACCTAAAGAAAAAATTGAAGTTATGCAAGATGATAGAACAAAAGCTAAACTTTTAGAGATGTCTGAAAAGATTATGATTTTTGAAATTGAAGTGCCATACAAAAATGTTGGTGGTGAAGAAGGCGTTATTCTAGATGCTTATACTAGAGTATATTTGCCTGAAGAACAATATGCTGACTTACAAATTAGAGGTAAAGTAAATTTACTTAATGTGCCAAGAGGAGATGATTACTTCGAAGCATTTATTGTAAAAGCAAGTTCAGAAGGAGAGTTACGTCTTACTTTTGAAGCAACACCAAAAAACAACAAGTCTATGCGTGCAGCAATTTTAGGCATGCCTAATGTGGATATTGCTATCATTTTAGAATTGCGTGGCAGAGAAGATTTATATTCTGAGAAAAAAGTGTTTACTTTAACTGCAAAAGAACTTAAAAAATTTGTTGAAGAAAATTAAATACATGTAAATTGATAACAGATAGGTTTATGCCTGTCTGTTATTGTTGTTTATAGCAGGGTTTCAAAGCGATTTTGTCGAATTATAACATATTATCTATTTTATTAAAATTTATTAGGTGGTGAGTAAATGTTATTAGGAATTGATGTAGGCGGAACCTATACGGATGCAGTTTTAATTAAAGATAAAGTTATTTTAGCACAAGGGAAATCTACGACTACTCATGGAGAGGTTTTGAAAGGTATTTTAGCTGTTTTAGACAAAGTGTTAGAAAATCAACCTGTAGAAACTATTGAAAGAGTTGTTATTTCTAGTACTATTGTTACCAATGCTCTTACTGAAGGCAAAACTTCACCTGTAGATTTAATTGTTATGCCAGGACCAGGTATGAATATAAAAACAAGTTTTCCTATCGAGCCACAAATTATTACTGGTTATGTGGATCATAGAGGTAAGATAACAGCACCTGCAGGCACTAAAGAAGTACAAGTTAAAGAAAAGAATGTAGCTATATCTGGTAAGTTTTCTGTGCGGAATCCTGAAAATGAACATTTACTAGCTAATACCATAAAAGAAAAAGCTGAAAAAATATTTTTAGGTTCTGAATTATCTGGTGAATTGAATTTCATTAGACGTACTAATTCAGCTTATTACTCTGCGACGGTAGCAGATACTTTTGATGACTTTTGTAAGCATATAGAAAACAGTTTAAAAGAACGCAATATTACTGCTCCAGTGCAAATACTAAAAGCAGATGGTGGAACATTGCCAATTACTGCTATTCAAAAACAACCAGTAGATAGTATTTTTACAGGACCAGCAGCAAGTGTCTTAGGAATAATGGCATTAACACCACCAAAAGTAAATTGCATTTCTTTTGATGTAGGCGGAACAACGACAGACATTGCTTTTTGGGAAAACGGTAAACCACTTTTGGCTAAGAATGGTGCTAGCATCAATGGTTATCCGACTGCAGCTAGAGCTTTCCACATGAGATCAGTAGGTATTGGTGGCGATAGCATTATAAGAAAAGAGAGTGGTGGATTTACTGTTGGACCAGAACGATTCGGACCATCTATGGCAGTTGGTGGCACTAAACCAGCGCTTGCAGATGCTTTAGTGGTACTTAAATTAGTTGACTATGGTAATTACGATAAGGCTTGTGAAGCTTTAAAACAGTTCGCTGATGCTAACGAAACCGTTGAAGAAGTAGCCAAAAAAGTTTTGGAAGTTGCACTTGTGACTATTGAAAAAGTTATAGCGGAGATGCTTTATGAATGGAGCATTCAACCAGTTTATACAGTTGATGATGTTGTAAAAGGAACAGAGTTTGTGCCGTCAGAAATCATTGGAGTAGGTGGCGGAGCAACAGGGTTAATCGATGCTTTGGGAGATAGACTTAATTTGTCTACCTCGATTCCAACTGGTGGTATGGTTGCTAACGCAATCGGTGCAGCTTTAGCAAAACCAACCCTATCGGCATCTTTACGTGCTGACACAACAGAAGGCTTTTATATCATTCCTGAAAGTGACATACATGAACGCATTCCATCAGGTTTTGGGTTAGCAAAAGCAACAGATATACTTGAAAAAGAATTAGATAAAAAATGTGCAGAACTAGGTATCAGCAAACAAAAGGCTGAAGTAATTGCTTCTGAATATTTTCATACTATGCATAGTTATTACGAAGTAGGAGAAATTATTTATCTAAGAATGCAATTACAACCAGGTATTTTATTTCCGATTGAAGGAAGGGAGGTAGTATTCTAATGAAAAATTTAGGATTAGTATTTTTTCCTGCTTTCGATTGGCTTATTAGTCCAGGACATCCTGAAAGAGAAGAAAGACTTTTATATACAAGGGATCAATTGGTAGAAGAAGGTATTTTTGATTTGCCTTGCATAAAAGAATATCGTCCTCGTCTAGCTGAAATTTGCGACTTGCAACGTGCACATATAGGTGTACCTAATATTGGAAAACTTATTACGCCAGCACATTTAACTTCTGCAGGTGGTTGTCTTGTGGCAGCAGATGCAGTAATGAAAGGTGAAACTAAAAAAGCTTTTGCCTTGGTAAGACCTCCAGGTCATCATGCTATGAGAGTTGTTCATGGAATTCGTGGTTTTTGCACTATCAACATTGAGGCAATTATGGTAGAATATTTACGTAGTGCTTATGGTGTGAAACGTATTGCAGTAATTGATACAGATGTACATCATGGTGATGGATCTGAAGATGTTTTTTATCATGATCCAAATACTCTTTATATATCTTTTCATCAAGATGGTAGAACTCTTTACCCAGGGACAGGATTTGTAGAAGAAGCTGGTACTCCAGGAGCATGGGGAACCAACATTAACTTGCCATTACTTCCAAGTACTGGTGATGAAGGACTTCACAGACTTTATGATAATCTTATTGCTCGCATTTTAGATGAGTTCAAACCAGATATTATTGTGAATTCAGCTGGTCAAGATAATCATTTTAGCGATCCTTTGGCATCTATGAATGTTACTGCTCAAGGTTATGCTAGTTTGAATAAGAAGATTAATGCAGATATTGCAGTACTTGAAGGTGGTTATTCTGTTGAAGGTGCATTGCCTTATGTTAATACAGGCATCATTTTAGCAATGGCAGGGCTTGATTACAGTCAAGTGCTAGAGCCTGATAGAAGTGATTTAAGACATCAAGATAAACGTTGTAATGAACGTGTAGACGAACTCGTTACGCAGGTTGGACGTCTTTGGGATGAAAGAGATATTACAAGAGAGAAGTTATTAAAAGCTTGTGGTAATACTTTTAGTCGTAAAAAGAATATCTATTATGATGAAGAAGGTATTAGAGAACAACAAATCGAGACAATACATTACTGTAATGATTGCGAAGGATATATGAGCATTAAAACAGATGCTACAAATACCAGATTTGGTAGTCAAAACGCCTACATAATAGTCTTACATAGAGGTATTTGCCCTAAATGCAGACAAGTGGCTTATGATAAGGCATTACAAGCAAAAAAAGGCAGACAAGCACAATACGTATTAGTGCAAGATATTGAAACAGGGATTATTGAAGAACTTTAAGAAAATATAAAATTCGACAGGAGTATTTTTATGGAAAAATTAGTTATCGCAACACATAATCAGGGTAAGGTAGGGGAATTTCAAGACTTAATGAAGGATTCAGGTATAACAATAGTTTCTTTAGCGGATTTCGATAAAATCGAAGAGCCCGAAGAAACTGGCAAGACTTTTGCAGCAAATGCAAAGTTGAAAGCTGCATATTACGCTAAAGCTTTGGGCTTACCTTGTTTAGCTGATGATTCTGGATTAGAGGTAAAAGCTCTTGATGGTGCTCCTGGTGTCCGTTCTGCTAGATTTGCAGGTGAAGAAGCAACAGACGAAGAAAACAATGAAGCTTTGATTAATAGAATGAAATTTAAAGTACATAGAGCATGTCGTTTTAGATGTGCATTAGCTGTTTCTGATCCTACTGGTAAAATTTTAAAAGAAGCTGAAGGAAGCTGTGATGGCATGCTTTTACATGAACCATTAGGTACAGAAGGCTTTGGTTACGATCCTTTGTTCTGGTCAACAGAATTGCACATGGGACTTGGTGAAGCAACACCTGAAGAAAAAAACTCAGTTAGTCATAGAAGCAAAGCAATAAAAAATTTATTAGCAAATTGGAAGAAATAAAATGAGAATAGGAATTGTAGGAGATACACATGGTAGCTTACCTGCTATGCGTAAGGTATTAGCTAGTGCACCACCAGTTGAATATTGGTTACATACAGGTGATCATGCAGCAGATAGTAATTTTCTACGCCTTGAAACTAAACTTCCAGTAATTAGTGTTTTGGGAAACTGTGATCGCATAGTAACTAAAGATGAAAAACCTGATGAATATATTACTTTAGAAGGTCATAAAATTTGGGTTACTCATGGCAATAAGTATTTGCATGAAAATGGCGAAGCAGAATTAGCTTGGTGGGCAAGAAAGTTAGAAATGGAAATTGTAGTTTTTGGACACACCCATGTACCACTCGTAAAGTGGTATGGTGATGTTTTGCTCATTAATCCTGGAAGCCCAGTATTACCACGTTCAGAAACTGGTGAAAGTTTTGCGGTTTTAGAATTGCAAGCAAATAAAAAACCAGAGGCGAAAATTATAAAATTGTAATATTGTAAAGAAGGTTACAAAAACACTCTCGAAAAACGAAAAAACAAAAAAAATACCTGCAAAAAGTTGAAATGGTACTGGCGATACATTAAGATTAAGTTGTAAAAAAATACTCAAAGGAGAGGATTTAATATGACGACAATAAGAGACGCAGCAATCAAATTGCATTTAGAAAACCAAGGTAAACTTGAGGTAGCTTGTAAAGTACCTTTAAAGGATGGTTATGATTTATCTGTAGCCTACACACCAGGTGTAGCAGAACCATGTAAAGATATTAAAGAAAATGAAGAACTTTCATTTGCATATACTTGTCGTGGTAATATGGTAGGTATTTGTACAGACGGAACTCGCGTATTAGGATTAGGTGATATCGGACCAGCGGCAGCAATGCCTGTTATGGAAGGTAAAGGTGTATTGTTCAAACATTTTGGTGATGTTGATGCAATTCCTGTATGTATTGATGAAAAAGATCCAGATAAATTTATTGAAATAGTAAGAGCTCTCGAACCAACTTTTGCTGGTATTAACTTAGAAGATATTTCATCTCCTAAATGTTACGAGATCGAAGATAGATTAAGAGAAATCATGAACATCCCAGTGTTCCATGATGATCAACATGGTACTGCAATTGCAGCTGTATCAGGTGTTGTAAGTGCATTACGTTTAGTAAAGAAAGATATTAAAACAGCTAAAATTATTGTAAATGGTTGCGGTGCAGCTGGATCTGCTATTGGTAGATTATTCTTATCTATGGGTGCAGAAAACCTTATTTTCATGCTTCGTGAAGGTGCACTTTATGATGGAGTTCAAGAACACATTGAAGATACTTTAGATCCAATGCAATTGAAACTTTCTAAAGTTACAAATAAAGATAAAGTTCATGGAACATTAGACAAAATAGCAGTAGGCGCAGATGTTTTAGTAGGTGTATCTGTTGCTAATGCTTTCACAAAAGATATTGTTAAGAGTATGGCAAAAGATGCAATCGTATTTGCTATTGCAAACCCAGTGCCAGAAATTATGTATGATGATGCAAAAGAAGCTGGAGCTCGTGTTGCTGGTACAGGCCGTAGTGATAGTCCTAACCAAGTAAATAACGTAACAGTATTCCCTGGAGTATTCCGCGGTGCCCTTGATGTTCGTGCTAAGGAAATTAACGAAGCAATGAAAGTTGCTGCAGTTAATGCAATCGCTTACTTAATTCCAGAAGAAGAATTACGTGATGACTATGTAGTTCCAAGTGCTTTTGACAAACGTGTTGCTCCTGCGGTTGCTGCAGCGGTAGCAAAAGCTGCTATGGAAACTGGTGTAGCTCGTATTACAATTGATCCAGAAGTAGTTAGAGAAAATACAGCAAAAAGATTAGCTAATAATTAATAGTTGGCAAAAGATGAAGAAATTTAAGGGAAATAGCTTTTGCTGTTTCCCTTATTTTATAAGGAGGAGTAACACATGCGTGAAATGAAGGTTAAAGAAGTCAAAGAAGCAATTGCTAAGCTATGCATGGATGCTTGTTATTACTTGCCAGAAGGCGTACTTGCTAAATTGAAAGGTGCAGTTGATACTGAAGCATCACCATTAGGACGTGAAATTTTAGGAACTATTATCGAAAATGCAGAGCTTGCAAAGAAAAAAGGTGTGGCTTTGTGTCAAGATACTGGTTTAACAGTAGTGTATATAGATATTGGTCAAGAAGTTCATTTTACAGATGGAGATCTTTATGAAGCTATTAATGCAGGTGTAGCTAAAGGTTATACGGAAGGTTATTTACGTAAATCCTCAGTTGATGATCCTTTATTTGATAGAAAAAATACGGGTGATAATACACCAGCAATTATTCATTGCAACATTGTACCAGGGGATAAAGTTCATATTATCATTTCTCCAAAAGGTTGTGGCAGTGAAAATATGGGTGCTTTAAGAATGCTTAAACCTGCCGATGGTGTAGAAGGGATAATCAAGTTTGTTGTTGAAACAGTTCGTAATGCAGGTCCTAATCCTTGTCCTCCTATTACAGTAGGTGTTGGTATTGGCGGTAACATGGAAAAAGCTGCAGAACTTGCAAAATTTTCCTTAAGCAGAAATATCGGGGAACACAATGACAATCCTAAATATGAACAACTAGAGAAGAAATTACTTGAAGAAATAAATAAAACTGGTGTTGGACCATCTGGTTTAGGTGGAACAACAACAGCCTTAGCAGTAAATATTGAATATGCACCAACTCATATTGGTGGCTTGCCATGTGCAGTAAATCTAAATTGTCACGCAGCTCGTAGAGCTGAGATAGTATTATAGGAGGTAAGAATATGAGTAACGAAGGAAACATTAAATATATTACTACTCCTTTAACGGAAGAAGCAGTTAAAGATTTAAAAGCAGGAGACGTTGTTAGAATATCCGGCTATATTTATACAGCACGTGATGCTGCGCATAAACGCATGTATGAAGCATTAGAAAAAGAGCAAGGTGTACCTTTTGATTTAGAAGATAACATTGTTTATTATGTTGGTCCAGCACCAACTAAACCAGGTGAAGTAGTTGGTTCAGCCGGCCCTACAACTAGTGGTCGTATGGATAAATACACACCAGCTCTTCTTGCTCATGGTTTACGTGGTATGATTGGCAAAGGTACTCGTAGCCAAGAAGTAATCGACTCATGTGTAAAAAATAAAGCGGTTTATTTCATTGCTATTGGTGGCGCAGCAGCAGTAATTGCTCAGTCCATTAAAGGTGAAGAAATGATTGCTTATGAAGAATTAGGACCAGAAGCTATTCGTCGTTATGAAGTTAAAGATTTTCCTGCTATTGTAGGAGTAGATATCGAAGGTAACGATGTATATAAAGTAGAAATCCCTAAATATTGCAAAATAAAATAAAAATAACTGCTACTGATATTTGTCAGTAGCAGTTTTCTTTTACAGTTTTATTTTTAAAGGTTTAGCTATTTCTAAAGTGTCAGGTGTAACTTTACAAGTATAAGCTAATACTTTAACACCGTCCTTTTCAGCAGCTCGCAGTGCATCGCCGAAAGCAGGATGAGTAGTATCATTAGGCGTGAAGTATTTGCCTGCATCCATTTGCACTACAAAGATAACATAAGCTTTATATCCATTCTTAGTTGCTTCGACTAATTCGTTAAGATGCTTGATGCCACGCTCGGTAGGGGCATCAGGGAAACTAAGAACACCATTATTTTCTAGAGTAACACCTTTAACTTCAATAAAAACTTTGTCTTTCTTAGTTTCTACATAGAAATCAAAACGAGAATTTCCGTATTTATACTCTCCTTTAAGAAAGGTAATGTTTTTAAAGAGATTGCCAGCTAAAAGCCACTCTTTAACCACAGCATTTGGTGCCTGAGAGTCCATGTTAACTAAAAGAGTACTAGGAGTCTTACCAGAAGTTAATGGCTTTTCTACAGCGATTAAATCGTACAGAGTTTTGCGAGCTGGATTATCACTTTTTTCGCAATAGACAGTGACCTTGTCCTGAAGTAGTTCTTTGCAGCGCCCAGTATTTTTAACGTGGCAAATTTCTAACTTGCCAGCTATCTCTACATGAGCGATAAAACGATTAGGTCTAGCAATAAATTTGCCTTTATGTATATTTTTATATTTCATAGTATCTCCTTTAGAGAAAATTTATGTTATAATTTTATCATAGTTTATAAAAATATGAAATTAAGAGGTAATATATGCGTTCTTATACAAAGCTTTATATAACACCTAAAGGCGAAAAGGCAGCCAAAAAAGGCCATCCGTGGGTGTTTGCAGATGAAATAACAAATATCGAAGGTACTTATGCTAATGGTGATTTAGTAGATGTACTAACAGCTAAAGGTAGATATATCGGCACAGGTTTTGTGAATGACAATTCTAAAATTAGAGTTCGTTTGATTTCTACTAATGCTAATGATAAATTTGATGAAGCCTTTTGGGAAAGACGAATTCGTTATGCTTTCGATTATCGAAAAACAGTAATGCCTGGTGCAGATTTTAAATGTTGTCGTTTGATTTTTGGTGAAGCAGATCAGTTTCCAGGGCTAACGGTAGATAGATTTAATGACCTTCTAGTTACTCAAACTTTATCCTTAGGAATAGAAGTTCGCAAAGATGTGATATTCCCATTGTTAGTAAAAGTTTTACAAGAAATGGGAGAAGATATAAAAGGTATCTATGAACGTAATGATGTTAAGATACGTTTATTAGAAGGCATGGAAGAAAATAAAGGGTTTTATAAACTTGATTTCTTGTCAGAACCTTCAAATACCGTAACAAGCATTGTCGAAAATGATATTATTTACGATGTAGATGTAGAAAATGGGCAAAAGACAGGTTTCTTCTTAGACCAAAAATATAATCGCCAAGCAGTAGCTCGTATTGCAAAAGGTAAAAATGTTTTAGATTGTTTTACTCATACAGGTTCTTTTGCTCTTAATGCAGCAAAAGCTGGCGCAGCAAGTGTGACAGCTATTGATATATCTGCAGAAGCAGTGCGCATGGCAAATTTAAATGCAGAGAAAAATCAAGTTGCAGATATTATGAAAGCAGAGCAAGCAAATGTTTTTGATTTATTAACAGAGCTATGTGATAACAAATCTCGTAAGTATGATTTTATTATTCTTGATCCACCAGCTTTTACAAAATCAAGAGCTACAGTACATAATGCAACTCAAGGTTATAAAGAAATAAATATGAAAGCAATGAAACTGCTTCCACGTGGTGGGTATTTAGCAACTTGCTCTTGTTCTCACTTTATGAAAGATGAGTACTTTGTACAGATGCTTATAGATGCTGCAAAAGATGCAGGTGTAGCTTTAAGACAAGTGGAGGTTAGACAACAATCTCCTGATCATCCAGTACTTTGGAATGTTCCAGAAACATTTTATTTAAAATTTTATATTTTCCAAGTTATTTAAGTGTAGTCGAATCGAGGAATCCCAGTGAAAAAGATATTATTAGTAGTTGTAGCTTTACTCACATTTTTAATTAATGCAAGTTTAGGTTTTGCACAAGACCTTAAAAACGTTGATTTAACTAATATTATCAGTCCTACAGCTATTTTGATAGAGGCAAAAACTAGCAAGGTGATTGCAAAAAAGTATAGTGATAGAAAGATATACCCAGCATCTATGGTTAAGATGATGACTGGACTAATAGTATCTGAACATATGAATCGTTTGCAACGAGATCTTACAGTTCCAGCTGATATATTCCCATATCTTAATAGAGTAGGAGCATCTACAGCAGGTTTTGTTGCTAATGAGAAAGTGCAACCTATGGATTTGTTGTATGGAGTAATGCTTCCATCTGGTGCTGAAGCAGCAATTACTTTAGCAAGAGCAATAGGAGGCAGTGAACAACGTTTTGTAGCAATGATGAATGATAAAGCTAAAAAATTAGGCATGAAGAATACTAATTTTACTAATACAACTGGCTTGCCAAATACTAATCAATATTCCACAGTGGAAGATATGTCGATTTTATTGCAAGAAGTGTTAAAAGATAAACGTTTAAAACGTATTATATCTACTGATAAGTACAGAACATCGCCAACAAAAGCCCATCCAAAAAGAATTACTATGGAAAGTACTATATTTAAATTTATACCAAATCCAAAAGTAACTAATGGAGAATTGCTCGGTGGAAAAACGGGCTACACAAGAGCTGCAGGACTTTGTTTAGCAAGTTTTGCTAAAATAGGCGGAACAGAATATATTCTAGTAACTGCAGGAGCTCCTGGCACATACAGGACAAAGCGTTCTCATTTTATTGATGCTCTGGCTGTTTATAATGATGTTGGTGAAAAAACATTGCCAAAGGAAAAATCAAAGAAAACAGCTAAGGCTAAAAAGAAAAGGGTAAAAGAAGAAAAAGTTAGTGAAAAATAAAGTGTTGACACATATAAAACTATGTGGTATTATAGCTAAGTAACAAAGCAGAAGCCACTCCGCTTCTCACCTTGCAGCTAGGCTCGACAGGGTTGAATAAGATTATTTTTGCGGGTGGACTATGTCTGCCCGTTTTTATTTATTTGGAGGTGAATGGTTATTAGCAAAGAAGACTTGCGCATGAATGAAGAAATCCGAGCACGCGAAGTACGTGTTGTTGGAGAAGATGGCGAACAACTTGGATTAATGTCCAATCGCGACGCCTTACAACTTGCCATTGAAAAAGATTTAGACTTGGTTGAAATTGCTCCTACAGCGAAACCGCCTGTATGTAAGATTATGGATTATGGCAAGTTCCGTTACGAGCAACAAAAACGCGATAAAGAAGCTCGTAAAAAGCAAAAAACCTTTGATATTAAAGAAGTTAAGTTGCGTCCTGGTATTGAGGAGCACGACTTCAATGTAAAGTTCAAAAATGCAGTACGCTTTTTGGAAGATGGAGACAAGGTTAAGGTAACAATTATGTTCCGTGGCCGTGAATTAAGTCATCCAGAACTTGGCGAAGCATTGCTTGATAGAATGGCAGCTCAATTGGAAGAAATGGTAGTTGTTGAAAAGAAACCTAAACTGGAAGGCAAAAACATGACTATGATTGTTGCGCCTAAACAGAAATAGACCAGGAGGATTTAGTGATGATTAAAATGAAAACACGCAGAAGTGCTGCAAAAAGATTTAAAAAAACCGCTAGTGGTGAATTCAAACGTTCTAAAGCATTCAAAAAACACATTTTAGAACATAAATCTCCTTCACGTAAAAGAAATTTACGTAAGGCAGCTCTTGTTCACAAAACAGATCATGAACGCGTAGCAAAAATGTTGCCTTACGCTTAATACGTAATAATAGGAGGATATGAAAAATGGCTAGAGTAAAAGTGGGCGTTACTGCTCATCGTCGTCATAAAAAGATTTTAAAATTAGCAAGAGGTTATCGTGGAGCTAAACATTTATTGTTCAAAAAAGCTAACGAAACCGTAATGAAAGCATTATCTTATGCACGTCGTGACCGTCGTGCTAAAAAACGTGATTTCCGTCGTTTATGGATTGCTCGTATCAACGCAGCAACTCGTGCAAACGGAATGACTTACAGTCGTTTCATCTGTGGCTTATCTAAAGCTGGTATCGAAATGAACCGTAAAGTTTTAGCTGATATGGCTATTAATGATGCAGCAGCTTTCACTAAACTTGTAGAAGCAGCTAAAGCAGCTTTATAAGATTAACTTTAAAAGAGTTACTTCACACGAAGTAACTCTTTTTTATTGCACATTAGGTAAAATAAGTTTAAAATAGGATTATATAGAAATTTATTAACTAAAGGGAATGAAGGTGAATTTGTGACTCGTAGCTTTTGGATAAAAGTCTTTTCCACTAAGTTTATGAAGTGGTTTATGGGATTGCATACTAATCAAATAGTGTTATTAACATTTTTGATGCTTATCACTACAGGCACAATTCTTTTCATGTTGCCTTTTGCAACCACTAATGGCGAAGGGTTAAGTTTTATTAATGCATTATTTACAGCAACCTCGGCATCTTGTGTTACAGGGCTTACGGTTGTAGATGCGAAAAATGATTTAACAGGTTTTGGACAGTTTGTGTTAATTCTATTAATACAAGCAGGCGGGCTTGGTATCATGACTTTTACAACTCTTGTCAGTGTAGCTTTAGGTAAACGTATTAACCTTAAAGAACGTCTTAGAATTCAAGAATCTCTTAATCAAGATGAACCTAGTGGTGTAATAAAGCTTGCTATCAATGTTATTAAATATACTCTAGCAATAGAATTTGTTTTTGGGGTATTACTAACTATTCATTTCTGGCCAGAATTTGGTACAACAAGTATTTCATATGGATTCTTCCATGCGATATCTGCTTTTTGTAATGCAGGCTTCGACTTGATGGGCGACTATAATAGCTTTGTGAATTATAGTAGTGATATTCAATTAAATTTAATTTTTATGATCTTGATTATTGTAGGTAGTATGGGTTTTACTGTATTAGAAGATTTACGAATCAAAAGATTTTCTTGGCATAAACTAACCCTTCACTCAAAATTAGTTCTCATTATAAATTCCATCTTAATCTTTGGAGGCGGTATATTAATTTGGTTATTTGAATATAGTACTTCCGTTATAAAACCAGGGCAAGATGATGTTTTAATATCTTTATTCCAATCTATTACAGCTCGTACCGCAGGATTTAATACAGTTGATTTAGCTAGTTTAAATTCTGTAACACAAAGTTTTATAGGCTTTCTTATGTTTATCGGTGCTAGTCCAACCTCAACAGGTGGCGGTATCAAAACAACAACTTTTCTTGTAATCGTATTATTTGTTTGGGCAACTTTACGAGGTGGTAAAGAAGTAATTGTATTTGATAGAAGTATTCCTCAGGCGATGATTGCAAAAGCAACAACAATATTTACTTTATCCATTATATGGGTTATTTTGGCCTTCTTTATGCTTTTGATTGCAAATGGCGGGCAACACCCATACCACTATGTTTTATTTGAAACTATTTCCGCTTTTGCTACAGTTGGTCTAGGAATAGGTATAACAAATGACTGGAACGTGTTTGGTAAATTAATACTAGTTTTGACTATGTTTATAGGTCGCGTAGGAATTATAACTTTTGTATTATCTTGGATGAGACAAAAAAATAATAAAATTAAATATCCTCACGAAAATATAATGATAGGTTAGGTGATAACATGGGAACAAAAAAACAATATGCTGTTTTAGGACTAGGTAAATTTGGTAGAAGTGTTGCAATAACTTTATCAGAATTAGGTTATGAAGTTTTAGGCGTAGATATTGATGAAGATATTGTGCAAGATCTTTCTGCACAATTAACTCATGTTGTAGCAGCGGATATTTCAGAAGAGAAAAATTTAAAAGCATTAGGAATAGATAATTTTGATGTTGTAGTTGTTGGCGCAGGTGAACTAGGCGCAAACTTAATGGCTACAATGATTTGTAAAGAATTCGGTATTCCTGAAGTAGTATCTAAAGCTCTTGATACACAACATGGGAAAATGCTTGCAAAAGTTGGCGCAGATAAAATTATTTTTTCAGAAAAAGATATGGGTATACGTGTTGCTCATAATCTTGTTTCTAGTAATATCATGGACTACATTGAATTGTCTAATGATATAAGTTTAATGAGTATTATTGTACCAACAATCTTTGAAGGGAAAAGTCTCGCAGAAGCAAATTTGCGTAAAGAATATAATGTAAACGTTGTAGGTATTAAACACGGTGGTCAAACAATTGTTAACCCTGGGCCTACAACAATACTTAATAAAGGTGATGAGATTATTCTCATTGGTGAACATACTGCAATTCAAAAAATGGAGGAATTTATTTAGTGGAACGCATTACTAGCGTAAGTAACAATCAAATAAAAGATGCAAACAACTTAAAACTGAAGAAGTTTCGCAAAGAAAAAGAATTGTTCTTTGTTGAAGGTTTGCGAACAGTGGAAGAAGCTGTTAACTACGGGCTTGTTCGCAAGGTGTTTTATACTGTAACAAGTGACGTGCGTACAATAAGTGTGATAGATAAAGCGGCGGCAAATGGTGCTGACCTTTATGAAGTAGATACTAAGGTTATGGAAAAACTTAGCGATACTAAAGAACCACAAGGCATTATTGCTATTGCAGATATTCCTAAGGTTACAATGAATAACTTTGGAAAAGTCTTGGCAAAGGTAGTGAGTTCTAAAGGTAAAGACTTTGCCAATGCTTCTGTTGTAGTTGTAGATAGGATTCAAGATCCAGGAAATTTAGGTTCTATTATTCGTGCGGCAGATGCAGCAGGTGCTTTAGGTATTGTTCTTTTAAATGGTACAGTAGATGCTTTTGCTCCAAAAGTCGTGAGAGCTTCTATGGGCTCTTTATTTCATTTGCCTATAGTGAGTGATGTGAATGAGGTAGATTGCTTGGCTTGGTGCAAATCTGAAGGCTACAAGACACTTGTTACATGTTTAGATGGGGCAAGTGATCTATATAAAACTAATCTTGATGAAAAATTGGCTATAGTTATGGGCAATGAAGCTAATGGTATTAGTGAAACCTTATTAGAAAAAGCAGATTTAAAAGCATTCATTCCTATGTTAGGTAGTGCTGAATCTTTAAATGTAGGTGTAGCAACAGGCGTAATTCTATATGAAAGCTTACGCCAACGCCAATATAAAAAATAGTATTATTTCTTGCATAGCAACTAGCTATGTGCTATAATAAATTCGTTAATTATATACGTCCCGTATTTAGAGCACGAGGAACAAGAGAGTAATCAAGGTGTGATTTTAAGAGAGCGAAACATTGGTGTGAGTTTTGCATTTACTAATTGATGAAGTTCACTTGGGAGTGCCTTGGCTGAAGTCATTTATGATGTGTAGGTTGAGCGTTTGCTGCGTTAAAGCTTGAAAAGAGTACAAATTAGGGTGGTACCGCGGAATAACACTTTCGCCCCTTCGTTAAGAGGGGCGGAAGTTTTTTATTTTATAGGAGGAAGTCATGAAAGAAAAATTGCTCGAGTTAAAAAATCAGGCTCTTGCTGAACTTGATCAAGTTACCACTCCAGATCAGCTCAAAGACTTACGTGTTAAGTACCTTGGTAAAAAAGGTCCTATGACAGAAGTTTTGCGCGGTATGGGTGCCCTTGCAGCAGAGGAAAGACCAATCATTGGTCAAATTGTTAATGAAGTTAAAAGTGAATTAGAAGAAGCTATTAATGCCAAAACTGAAATTATTGAAGCGGGTGCATTAAAACAAAAATTAGAAACTGAAAAAGTTGATATAACTTTACCAGGTCGTAAACAAACAGCTGGACATTTACATCCAGTTACTTTGACTTTACGTGAAGTTAAGAAAATCTTTATGCGTATGGGCTTTGAAGTTATGGAAGGGCCTGAAATTGAAAATGATTATTACAATTTCGAAGCGCTTAACTTACCTAAAGATCATCCAGCACGTGATATGCAAGATACTTTCTACATTACTGAAGAGTTCTTGCTACGTACTCAAACATCTCCAATTCAAGCGCGTACTATGCAATCTAGAGAGCCTAACAGCCCAATTCGTATGATTGCTCCAGGTACCGTTTATCGTAATGACTATGATGCAACTCACTCACCAATGTTCCATCAAGTTGAAGGACTTGTACTTGGTGAAAACATCAGTCTTGCTGATTTAAAAGGTACGTTAGAAACTTTCTGTAAAGAAATGTTTGGTAATACTGTAGAAATTCGTTTACGTCCAAGTTATTTCCCATTCACTGAACCAAGTGCAGAAATTGATATTTCTTGCGTAATCTGTGGTGGTAAAGGTTGCCGCGTATGTAAACAATCTGGTTGGCTCGAAATATTAGGTAGTGGTATGGTTCATCCTAACGTATTAAAAATGAGTGGCTATGATCCTGAAAAAATCAATGGCTATGCTTTCGGTATGGGTATTGAACGTATTGCTATGCTTAAATATGGTATAGATGATTTACGTTTATTCTTTGAAAATGACTTACGGTTTATCCGTCAATTTAAATAAGGAGGGAGTAGTAATATGTTAGCGTCTATTAGTTGGCTTAAAGAATATGTTGATATTAATGTTACTCCTGAAGAATTGGCTGATAAACTTACTAGTGTTGGTTTAGAAGTTGAAGGAGTAGAACGCTTAGGTGAAGGTTTAGAAGGTGTAATAACTGGTAAAGTTACTCACATTGAACGTCATCCTGATTCCGATCATTTATGGACTTGTCAAATGGATTATGGCACAGGTGAAATCGTGCAAATCCTTACAGGTGCTCAAAATGTAAAATTAAATGATATTGTACCAGTGGCAGCAGTAGGTTCTACTTTGCCTAGCGGTATGAAACTTAAGAAAGCAAAAATGCGTGGACTTGATTCTTTTGGTATGCTTTGCAGTGCTGAAGAATTAGGTATCGATGCAAAACTTTTGCTTCCAGAACAAAGAGAAGGCATTTTTATATTGCCTGCGGATACACCAATTGGCGTAGATATTAAAGAAGTTTTAGGTTTAGATGATGTTGTACTTGATATTTCTTTAACAGCAAACCGTGGTGATTGCAGCAATATTATTGGTTTAGCACGCGAAGTAGCAGCTGTGTTAAATACAACCTTTAAAATGCCTGAAATGAATGTAGCAGAAAAAGCTGCAGGTAATGTTAATGAGATGGCTAAAATTAACATTGAAGCAGCAGACTTATGTAGTCGTTTCTCTGCTCGTATTTTGAAAAATATTAAAATTGGACCATCTCCTGAATGGATGCAAAAACGTTTGCGTGCTTGCGGTATGCGTCCTATTAGCAATGTTGTTGACGTAACTAACTATGTTATGCTTGAACTTGGTCAACCTATGCATGCTTATGACTATGATAAAGTTGCAGACCATACTTTGATTGTTCGTCGTGCTAATAAAGGTGAAAAACTTGTTACTCTTGATGGACAAACTAGAGACTTAGAACCTTCTATGATTACTATTGCAGATACTAAAAATGCAGTAGGCTTAGGCGGTGTAATGGGTGGCTTAGAAACAGAAGTAACTGATGCAACAGTTAATGTTATGCTTGAAGCAGCAACTTTTGATGGTACATCAATCCGTTTGACTTCTAAAGAATTAGGACTTCGTAGTGAAGCATCAGGTCGTTTTGAACGCGGTGTTGATACAGTTCTTAATAATAACGCATTAAATAGAGCGGCATATCTTTTAGAACAAGTGGCAGGTTGTGAAACTGTAGCTGGGATTGTAGATGCATATCCAAATCCAGTAGCTCCATTTGTTATTAAAGTAAGCCCTGCAGCTATTAACACTCGTATCGGTGTTGAAATCGCAAAAGCTGAAATGGTTAAAATTCTTAAGAGTGTACAATTTGAAGTAGTAGAAGAAGGAGATAACCTAGTTATTACGGTACCTTCTTGGCGTTATGATGTAACTTGTGATGCTGATATTAGTGAAGAAATCGCACGTATGCATTCTTTCGATAAAATTGCATCTCATATGCCAGCGCTTCCTTTAGTACAAGGTCGTCAAGATGTTGTTGAAGATGTTCGTGATAGCATTGAAGATTATCTTGTTTCTGTTGGTTTAAATGAAGTTATGACTTATAGTTTCATTCATCCAAATATGTTAGACAAATTGGAATTAGCACAAGATGATTCACGTCGTAATGTAATTGAAATCATGAATCCTATTAGTGATGAATTTAAAGTAATGCGTACAACTATGGTGCCAAGTTTATTAGCAACAGCTGCTTATAACTTAGCTCGCCAAGTGGCTAGCGTTAAAATATTTGAAGTTGCTCGTAACTATATTCCTAAAGCACTTCCTCTTAAAGAGTTCCCAGTAGAAACAAGAATGTTATGCGCAGTAATGACTGGCAAACGTGATGAATTAAACTGGACAGCTACTAAAGAAAATGTTGATTTCTATGACATTAAAGGCGTTGCAGAAGGTTTATTAGCAGAACTTCAAGTAGAAGGTTATGAATTGGTTTATGAAAGCCAAAACTATTATCACCCTGGTAAAAGTTGTGGTATCAAATACAATGGAGCAATCGTAGGCTATTTTGGTGAAATTCATCCAACAGTAGCAGCGAACTTTGATGTTCCTGAAGATACTTATATTTTTGAATTAGAAGTTGCGTCAATTGTAGAAGCAGCTATAAAAATTCCTAAATATAAACACTTACCTAAATTCCCAGGAATGTCTCGTGACATTGCGGTAGTAGTACCAACAACTGTAACTATGAGTGAATTAGAAACTGTAATTCGTGCAAATGCCGGTGCTCTCTTAAAAGCAGTACAAGTATTTGACGTTTACACAGGCAAACAAGTAGCAGAAGGCTCTAAATCTATGGCGTTCAATCTTACTTTCCAAGCAGAAGATCGTACTTTAACAGATGTAGAAATTGATGAAGTAATCAAAACTGTTGTAGAAAAAGTAGAAGCAGAATACAAAGCAGAACTTAGAAAATAACATATAAAATACACCTCAAAAAAATTGAGGTGTATTTTTATTTGCTATTTAAATCTTACATCAGTGGTAGTATAATAGATATATTATAGTAATTAAGGAGGTGCAACATGAAAATTATTGACGCGCATATGCATTATTTTAATATAAGCCATTTTAAAACTATCGCTCGTAAAGCAGGGCATACCAATAGTGTTAAAGGTTGGCAGAAGATTTGCGACGAAAATAACATTGTTTATGCAATTGCAATGGGAAATTCTTATGATGCACCAAGTAGATTTGGTGGAGTTCCGCCACGTCTTATAGATTTAGGCGGAGATGTTAGTGAGGAGTTTGATAAGATTCCTGATAACATTGGTTACTGCCTCGGTGTATCTAGTGAAGATATTACAAGTAAAAATGCAGAAAAGACAGCTTTAGAGTTTGAATACTATTTGAAGAATGATAAAAAACATTGTTTAGGTCTTAAGTTTTATATGGGCTATAACAGTGTCTACTTAAATGATAAGAGACATCAACCTTTATTTGAGATTGCTAAAGAGTATAAGGTGCCAGTTGCAATGCACTCTGGTGAAACAGCAAGCAATAGAGGTCAGCTAAAGTATGCCCATCCTCTTACAGTAGATGAAGCGGCTTTAGAACATCCTGATGTTAAGTTTGTTATTTGCCATATAGGTAATCCGTGGGTTCAAGATGCTATTACAGTTGCTGGCAAAAATGAGAACGTGTATATCGACCTTTCTGGATTAATGGAGGGGATTCCTAGCAAAGAGTATTTAGCTTATCACAAAGATTACTTTGCCCATATGAATATGTGGCTTAAATATGCTAATGTTTATGGAAAAATCATGTATGGAAGCGATTGGCCACTAATTAATATACCTACTTATGTTGATGTTATGAAAAAGTTGATACCAGTAAAGCATCATGAAGAGTTCTTCTACAAGAACGCTTTGAAGGTATATAGCAGAATTAAAATACCTAAGTAAATTAGAATGGTAAAGATAGAAAAACTAGCTTAAATATGGTATAATATTTAAGTTTTAAAAATGAAATTTGAAAGTGGAGATGGCACAAATGAATTTGTTATTGCTGGCCCTAATAATATATTGTGTTGGCGCAATTACAATGTTATTACCTAAAAAAATAGAATTAATGGCACATTATATTGCACAAGCTTGTGCAATAGTAGCAAGTGGGTTAGTACTTTATAAGGCTGCCTTTTATTTACTGATGCCCTCTGAGGAGTTGCTCTTAGATACTGGTTGGGGTGTTTATACCTTACAAGCAGATTCTTGGAGTGCAGCTTTTTTATGTTTAACAGGACTTGCGGGAATTGTAATTAGTATTTATGCAATTGATTATGCCAAAGCTTTTCTAGGAAAACGTCTTAGAATATTAGGTGGGCTTTGGAATGTGTTTTTATTGTCAATGGTAGGTGTACTCCTAGCTGGAGATGCCTTCACGTTCCTTTTAACTTGGGAATTAATGGCAGTAAGTTCATTCTTATTAGTTAATCACGAATCTGAAAAGAAAGAAACTTGGAGTGCTGCTTTCCAATATTTAGTAATGACTCATTTAGGTACAGCAGCCATTATGATTGGTTTCTTTATAATTGCAAGTGGTGCAGATAGTTTAACTTTTGCTGATTTAGCTCGTTCTAAAATTTCACCTGTAATGCAAAACATCGCATTTGTAGCGGCATTCATGGGATTTGCTTTAAAAGCTGGACTTGTGCCTTTACATGTTTGGCTTCCAAATGCTCATCCAGCAGCACCAACTCATGTATCTGCATTAATGAGTGGTGTAATGCTTAAAATAGCTGTTTATGGATTTGGGCGTTTTGTATTCCAATTCTTTAATGGCTTTGTAGAATGGCAAGGTATTTTAGTATTAGTTATAGGCCTTATATCCGCTTTCCTAAGTGTGCTTTATGCAATCATGGAAAAGGATATGAAACGTATTTTAGCGTATTCTTCAGTAGAAAATATGGGAATCATATTCTCTGCAATTGGCACAGGGATGATCTTAATGTCTATAGGTTATGGAAGATTAGCAATGGTAGCTTTCACAGGCGCATTAGTACATTCTTTTAATCATTCTATTATGAAAGCCTTGATGTTTATGGCTTCTGGTGCAGTAATGCATGCTACTGGTTCTAAAAACATTGAGAAAATGGGCGGTCTCATCAAATATATGCCTTGGACCGCTTGCTTTACATTGATTGGTTCTATGGCTTTAGCTGCTTTGCCATTAACTAACGGATTTGTAGGCGAATGGCTTACTTTACAAGGGTTTGCCACTTTAGCGACTAGAGCAGATGGACATTTATTAAGACTTTTAGCTGCAGCAGCCTTTTTACTTTTTGGTTTAACAGGCGCATTGGCATTAGGTTGTTTTGTAAGATTATACGGAACAGCATTCTTAGGCAAATCTCGTTCTAACATTGTAGAAAAAGCGCATGAGATGCCTTTCTTCATGTTGCTAGGCATGGGCATAGAAACAGTTCTCGTGGTGGTGTTAGGCTTTATTCCCGGTCCATTAGTTGAAACCTTACAAGGTGTAATTAGTGGTGGCAGATTTAATACTACAATGGCAGATAATTTCGGAATTATTTGGGGCGGCACAGGCTCCTATGCTATATTCAGTCCTATTTTATTAGGTTCTTCTTTAATAGTGATTTTCTTAGTTATTTATTTAGCATATAAAATCGGTGGTTCTTTTGTGTACCAAGATGTTACTTGGAATTGTGGTACTTATCCAACAGAAAGACAACAGTATACAGCAACAGGTTTTTCAAAACCTTTAAGACGCGCATTCTCTTTCTTGCTTAAACCTAAAAGAGAAGCTATTTACTTGCGTAAAGAAAACGCTTATTTCGGAAAACAAGTTCAATATAAACTTGCTGTTCCTGATCAATTTACAGAACGTTTATATGCACCTTTCCAAAAACATTTAGTAATGACAGCATCTGTTTTGCGTAAAATTCAGCAGGGTAGTGTTCGTCTTTACATTGGTTATGCAATGGTTGCATTGATTATTGTATTGGTATGGGGGGCTATGTGATGGATATTATTATGCAAAACTTAGGTTACTCATTCTTACAAGCATTCTTATTGTTAGCATTTGCTCCGCTAATTACAGGCATTATTAAGAAGGTTAAGGCTAGATTACAAAATAGAATTGGGTCATCTATATTCCAAGAATATTTAGATGTCTATAAATGGTGGAGGAAGCCTACAATCTTAACTCCTGAAACTAGCATCATCTTTATTATTGCGCCTTTCGTATATTTTGCGACTACTTTCTTAGCGGCATTGATGTTGCCTAATTTACTAGGTGGTAAAGTTGCATTTGGTGATGTATTCGTATTTGTATATATTTTAGCAATAGGACGTTTCTTTATGGCACTTTCCTCTATGGATGCTGCAACAGCATTTGGAGGTATGGGCGGTTCTAGAGAAATTTATATTTCAGTTTTAGTTGAACCAGCAATTATGCTTGCGATTTTATCGAATCTTTTGCGTAGCGGAAGTACCATGCTCGGAAACATGGCATTTGACTACACGGGAGTTGCATTTAGCGTTGCGACGGTTTTAACTTGTATTGCATTCTTTGCAATTCTTATTGCTGAAAATAGCCGTATACCGGTAGATAATCCGGATACTCATTTAGAACTTACAATGATTCATGAATGTATGTTATTAGAATATTCAGGAAGACTATTATCGCTAATACACCTTACTAGTATGTTTAAGCTAGCAATGTTCTTAGTGTTATTTAGTATGATTTATTTACCAATAGAATTACCTTTGGTTTTAAAAGTATTATTAAGTGCAGTTTCAGTTAGTATTATAGAAACCTTAAATAACAAAATGAGATTATTCAAAGTGCCTGTCTACATAGCAACTACTATGATTTTATTAGTTCTTGCTATCGTGGCGCAGTAAGGGGGAGAATATGGAATATTTAGTAATTTTACTTTTACTGATAGTTTTTGTTCAAACTCGCATAATGGATCTCAAACGTTCAATTTACTGCTTGAGTTTACAAGCTTTAGTTATTGCAATAGCTTGTTTAGTAGTTGGGTTTGAACATGCAGAAGGTTTTGAAGCTATTATCCCAAGTCTTATGACATTAACTATTAAAGTAGTTTGTATTCCTTACATTATGCTTAGGTTAGTAGGGCAAATTACTGACGAGACAGAAATAAAATCAAACATTAACGTTAACTATTCTACTGCAGCAAGTGCGTTGTTCTTACTTTTAAGTTATATGATTATCGATAAAGTATTGCCAGCTACTGCGGCAAGAGATATATTAGCAGCTTCAATCTTTGTTATTTTAACAGGATTGAATTTAATTGTTATGCGTAGACGTGCAATCATGCAGATGGTTGGCTTAATTACAATGGAAAATGGAATTTATCTTCTAGGTCTTATGATGACAGAAGGTTTGCCTTTAGTTATTGAATTAGGTGTATTTTTAGATGTTTTGATTGCAGTAGTAGTACTTGTAATTCTTACATCTCATTTACGTCTATCCTTTAAAACAACCGACACAAATGTGTTGAGAAAGCTTAAGGGGTGATGTAATGGACGCTAGAACAGTTTTTTATATTATCCTAAGTTTACCAGCACTATGCGCTTTAGTAGCTCTTAGCAAAAAACTCAGTACGGATGTAATTCACTGGGTGAATAGAGTAACAGCGACTATTGTAACAGCAGCAATTATCTATTTAGGTATTATTTATGATGGTAATTATGCTTACTCAACAGAGTATTTTTATTTAGATGCTTTAAGTATGTGGATGCTTATAATTATTACAATATTGTATTTTTCCATGGCTTGGATTGGCAAATCCTATTTAGAGCGTGAACATAGTAGTAGAGGCTACTTAAGTAAAAGCCCTGATTTAATAGGTAGATATTATGCCTTGTCACAAGCTTTTGTGTGGTGCATGTATTTAGTATTAATCGTTAAGAATTTAGGCTTAATGTGGGTAGCAATCGAAGCTACAACTCTTATATCTGCGCTTTTAGTGTCTTTCAAATTTAATAGAACTGCTTTAGAAGCAGCTTGGAAATATGTAATGGTTTGTACGGTAGGTATTTGTTTTGCATTCATAGGAACCTTGATTCTCTATTATGCACAAACGACTGCTATAGGTTCTTTGCACGCGCTAAACTGGGTCTATTTATATGAAAATGCAGCGAGTTTAGATCCTGCGTTAGCTAAGTTAGCGTTTTGTTTCCTATTTGTTGGTTACGGTACAAAAATAGGGTTAGCTCCAATGCATTCTTGGTTACCAGACGCGTATTCAGAAGCGCCATCTTTAACTAGTGGTATGCTTTCAGGTGCACTTTGTACTTGTGCTATCTATGTATTTTTACGTAATGTAGTAATAGTAATGCCATCTGTTGGCTTAGAATTTATTACGCAGCTTTCTTTGACTTTTGCTATCTTAACAGTTGCAGTAGCAGTTCCGTTTGTCGTTGTACAAAGGGATATTAAAAGAATGTTAGCATATTCTTCTTTAGAAAACATTGGTTTAATGGTAGCTGGTATAGGCTTATTCACTACGCTCTCATTAAAAGCTACTTTATTACATATGTTTAATCACGCCTTGATTAAATTTGTATTATTTTACATTGCAGGAACAATAATTCAAGAATATAGAACTAAAAATATGATGCGTATTCATGGTATGGTGGCGCAAGTTCCACATACTTCGACTTTCTGGTTATTGGGTATAATAGGCATTCTAGGGATGCCACCTTTGGGCCTATTCTTTAGTAAATTTTATATTTTAGAATCTTTCTTTAAAAGTGGTTATAATCTTGCAGGTGCAATAGTAATTGTACTTTTAGCGGGAGTATTGATTGGACTTTTATATCATGCTGTAAGAATGCTTTGCGGCAAACCTCGTCGCCCAGCAGAAGCAGATTTACCAGATTCAATAGATACAACAGTTTTAATAGCGTTACTTTTAGCGACTTGTGTTGTAAGTGCAGGGCTAAGTGAAATTGCTTATATGAATAACCTAATAGATAATGCAGTTAAAATCTTGACTGGAGGTATGCCGTTATGATTAAAGTAAAAGCAGATGCGTTACAAGGTACCGCTAATATTTTAAATAAAAACGGAAATCATGCCTTGTTAGCTATGTTTGGAGCAGATGAAAGAGCTACTAGTGGCAAACTTGCCATCTACTGCTTATTTGCTCATCCAGATAAAAGAGACGTTGATATATTAAAAGCAGAGTTTGATAAAAATGAAGATTCTTATGAATCTCTTACTTCAGTAATACCAGCTTCTGCTTGGTATGAAAGAGAAATTTTTGATATGTTCGGCTTAAAACCAAAAAATCATCCTGATTTAAGGCCTCTAGTGCTTCATGAAAACTTTCCTGAAGGATTTCATCCTCTTTTAAAAACAGAGCCCGTAGATAAGCAAATACGCGGTACTAGAGAATATGAAATGGCAGTATCTAAAGGTGAAGGCTTATTTGAAGTTCCTGTAGGTCCGATACATGCAGGTATTATTGAACCTGGACATTTTCGTTTTAGTCAAGCAGGGGAATCAATGTTGCAATTAGATGCAAAGCTATTTTTTACTCATAGAGGTATTGAAAAAGCAATGGAAGGCAAAACACCTTTTGAAGCTTTAGCAATGGCGGAGCGTATTTGTGGTGCATGCTCTATTGCTAATACTTGGAGTTATTGCCAAGCTGTTGAAAAAATAGCAGGTGTAACTGTTCCTAAAAAAGCGGAAATTATTAGAACTTTATTGTTAGAAATGGAAAGACTTTATAACCACGTAGGTGATTTAGGAAATATACCAGCTGGGGTAGGTTTTTCTCCAGCAATTAGTTTAGGAAATAAACTTAAAGAATTACTTATGCGTTGTAATGAAGTTGTCACAGGTAATCGTTTCTTAAGAGGCATGCTTATTCCTGGTGGGGTCAAATTTGATCTTACAGAAGAAATAGTAACTCAAGTACTTGCAACTTTAGAAGATGTTGAAAAAGGATTCTTAGATCTTGTACAAATGATGGAAGAACAAGACGAGTTTAAAGATAGAATAAGAACTACAGGTATATTACGTTATAGTACTGCAAAAGATTTAGCAATGGTTGGCGTAGGTGCTAGAGCTTCAGGCATTAAAGCAGATAGTCGTAAAGATTTCAAATATGGTATTTATGATGAATTAGATTTTGCTTTAATTACTAAAGAAGTAGGAGATGTAGAAGCTCGTATTCAAGTTCGTATTGAAGAAACTAAAGAAACTTTAAAACTTGTTCGTCAATTGATTGAAAAATGGAGAACGACATTAGATGTCCAACTTATTTGTGAAGTGCCTTTGAAAGCGGGACAAGCTTGGGGTGTTACAGAATCAGCACGTGGAAACAATGTTCATTGGATTACTTTAGATGACAATGGAAAGATAGACAGAATTTTTATACGTAGTGCATCTTATCCTAATTGGCCTGGTGTTGCTATAGCAACTAATGGGGATATTATTCCTGATTTTCCATTGATAAATAAAAGTTTTGAGCTATGTTATGCTTGTATAGATCGTTAGGAGGAAGATATGTTTAAGGTATTAGAAAGTATCTATAAAAACAAAATAGTTACAGAAGATATATCTACCACTGGCAGTGATCGCATGCGTGGCAAAATAGAAGGTACTAGTGATGTGTTAGGAGCATGTGAAACTATTTGCCCAGCAAAAGCCTTTGAGACTGATGGCAACCAATATGCTATTGATTATAAAAAATGTTTATTTTGCGGAGAGTGCGTAAGAGCAGCTCAAGGCTTAAGTCATAGTCACGAAGATGTGTTACCTGAATTTATCGCAGCTACACAAGTTGCAGTGGCAAAGGAAATTACTAATAAGTTAGGACGTTCCTTAAATGTAAGACATGTTGATGCAGGCTCTTGCAATGCTTGTGATTTTGAAATGGGTGCTCTTAGCAATCCTATTTATGATTTACACCGCTTTGGTGTTAGCTTTGTAGCATCACCTAGACATGCTGATTTAATCATGGTAACTGGTACGGTTACGAGAAACTTAGAGCAAGCCTTAAAAATGACTTATGAAGCTATGCCAGAACCACGTTTAGTTATGGCATGTGGAGCTTGTGCAGCAGGCGGCGAAACCTATGGCAGTACTTATGCAATAGTTGGCGCAGTTTCTGAGGTAGTTCCTGTAGATATTTATATACCAGGCTGCCCACCGCGTCCAAGTACTATGATTGTGGGATTACTAGCTGCGGCGGATCTATTGAAAGAACGAATGAAATAGAGTGTATAAATATGTTGTCATGATAGTCAATAAGTGATAAGATATAGTAACAAGTTAGAAGGTGGGTGAATCATATGATTACGTATAGACGTGCTACTTTTGATGATGTAGAAAATATTCATAAATTATTGAATGCTTATGCTAAAGAAGGTTTAATGTTACCACGTTCAAGAAATAGCATTTATGAAAATCTTAGAGATTATGTTATTGCAGTTGAAAAAGGACAATTACTAGGCTGCGGAGCTTTACATTTTGTTTGGAATCGCTTAGCAGAAATTCGTTCCTTAGCTATTGCACCTGATCATAAAGCAAAAGGAATCGGTCGTAATATCGTTAAACTCTTGGAAGAAGAAGGCATTGAAAAAGGTGCTAAAATGTTTTTTACTTTGACCTATCAACCAGGATTCTTTGCGAAATGTGATTATATCGAAACAGCGAAAGAAACGATGCCTCAAAAAGTTTGGAAAGAGTGTGTTTATTGCCCTCAATACCCACATTGCGATGAACTTGCTTTCGTTACAACAACTGTTTATTTTGACCCAGAACATATGATTGTTTACTAATTCAAGCTCCCTTAGCTGTTTGCACTTATTTAAGGGTGTTTTT
>CAMTOO010000001.1 GCA_947074185.1 uncultured Negativicutes bacterium | reverse complement strand
ATACGAGATTTCTGAATGTGACTGGAGTTCAGACGTGTGATCTTCCGATCTGTAATTGACTTAAAGAATTTTGAAGAAATAGATTCAATTGCTGATTATGCTAAAGGTATAAATATTGACTGGATTATTATTGCTGGTGGCGATGGTACCATTAGAGGTACTATAGCTGCTTTAGAAAAAAGGAATATTATGCCTTATATCAGTGTTTTTCCTGCTGGTACTGTTAATTTAGTAGCAAAGGAATTGCAACAGGTACTAGAACCACAAAAGTGGATAAAAAGAGTGAAAAAAGGTATTGTTACCCCAGTATATTTGGGGAAAGCAAATAACGAAATCTTTTTAACTGTAGCTGGAGTGGGCTTTGATTCTTTAGTAGTAGATAATGTTAGTGAAACTCAGAAAAAACTTCTGTCTAAATTTGCATATCTTTGGCATGGTTCTGAACTGATTCGTAAAGAAATGTTATTTAGTAATTGGCGTTATAAATTCAAAATACGGTTAGATGATGATACTGAATGGCATGAAGCTACATCTGTAATCGTTGGCAAAAGCAGATATTATGCAGGTAGATATAGTATATTTGCGGATGCTGCACTGGGAAGCCCTTTTTTGAATATAGCAATGTTCAAAGGACATAAAAGTGCTGATTTTTTCAGGTATGCAACATTGATAGCAATGGAAGCGTTGACGCTTGATAAGGAAATCACAATAAAAAAAGCTAAAAAAATTGAAATAATATGCGAAAATGATGACTTTGTAGTAGAACTTGATGGTGATGCTGTTACTAATACACCTTTAAAATTAGAAATAAAAGAAATTCCGATTAAGTTTTTGGCTTAATCGGAATTATGTATATTATGACCTAATATTTTAGGAAGCAGGAAACAAGTGGAAAGATATCAAAAATATTTTAACTTAATAAAGAAACTATGGCCACTCTGGGTATTTTTATTAATCTGTCTTGTTGAGGAAAGATTAGCCTGGAGCTTTTATAGTACGATTACGCCTTTTCCTGAGTCTGAATATTTATTGCGCATTTATGATGCAATAGTTAGAGATGGAATTTTAGCTATTATAGTTGGGCTATTATATTTTAAGAGAAAACGCTTAAAGGATAGAACTAAAAGATATTTTCCTGTGATAGTTGTAGGTTGTATTTATTTAGCATTTGCCTTTTATATCTGTTATAAACTTAATTTAGATAGTTATGCTTTGACTTTGTTAGGGGTTATAACAGGGCTTAATAACAATATAATATTAGTATTACTTGCAGCGATGTTCTATCATAGAAATCCCTCGAGCTTTATGCGCGGAGTATATTTTTGTTTTTACATGTTTGTTGTTTTGCTGATTATAAGTGATGCTATCTATTTTTGGCAAACATCAATGCACGTGCAAAAAGTATTTTTTAGAAACTTTAATATTTATGCAATCCAAGGGATATTGGCATCTTTGACAACAAACCATTTTGTAAGTTTTGGAGTATTATTAATATTACTAATCGGATTATTTAGAGTTCCTAAACCAACATCTAAAAAACCGAATTTTCCATGGTCTTTATTATGCGTAGCAGTATTTACTATGATCTTGAATATAACATATTTTACTGGAAAGCAAATAAGTACAATAGCATATCATGACTTTGGAGTTTGGGCTACAGAAAAGATAGAGGAAAGTAGAAAGACTTATCGAGATTTTCTGATTGTACCAATAGCAATTGATATTCCTGCAAAAGCGATTTTCAATAAAGAAAAGCTTCTGCAGGCTAATAATGCATTAAGAAAACGTAGCTTAACAAATCAAGATGTTAAATTAATGCGTGAGCTGGGTGTTATGAAAAGTACTCCTTATAAGGTGCTTGAAGCTCCTGCGTACGATAGAATAGTATTATTAGTGTTGGAATCTGTTCATAGAGACTATATCAATTTCTATAATGAGGAGGTTCCAAAAGAAGCCACTCCGTTTTTAAATGCGCTATTAGAACAATATCCACGAGTTGATAATTATTATTCTTCTGCGATACCAACAACGGAAGGATTAAATGCTATGTTTAGATCTCAGTTTGTGTACGATGCCGATTTAGATGGAGATATTCAGCCATCTCTTTATAGAGCTTTGCAAGAAAAAGGTTGGAATGGTATTTTTTTAGGTGCTACTAGTCAATATTACAATAATGAGTTTGTTGAATATCCTGAACAATTTGGGATGAAAACTTATTACGCTAGAGAATATTTAGAAAAAAAGGGTTATAAAGGTGCATCAGGTTGGGGATATCACAATGATGTAATGTATCAAGAAACTCTAGAAATTTTAAAGAAATATCGTAATGAAAAACTTATATTTACAGTCAAGACTATCGATATGCATCAACCATATCCTTACTACGGAACAAAATGGGAAGACACTCCAGAAGAGTTTAGAGATAATCAAACTGTAACAATACACGGTATGTATTGGGTGGATAGAACTTTAAAGAAATTTTTCGAAGATGCCGAAAAAGAAGGCTTGTTTGATGATAGAACTTTATTTGTTATAACAACTGATCATAACCCTCATTCTGGAGGAGAATATTTAAAATTAGTAAAAACAGAAGAAGATAGAAGGAGTATAGCTCCAATACCACTAATATTTGTTTCTAAGAATACTGCACCATTTCGCAATTTAGAATACGGTATGTATGCTTCACAAATTGATTTAACACCAACACTTCTTTGCCTAAGTGGTATCAAACCTTCGAATAAGTTTGCTGGTAGTAATTTATTGCAGTACTATTATGAGAATGATGCGGCGATAGGATATTTTGGGAATGAAGGTTTCTATTTTACCTATAACTATTCTTTTATTGATCAGTTAGATGACCCGAATCCATCAGACCCTTATAAAGATAGCCTTGCTAACTACATTTTCTACAAATACTATGAAAGCTCTCAGCCTGAAACACCTGATGAAAATTAATATAGTAGTTCAAAACAAGAACACTGTTTTTCAAGAATATTGTATACAATTGCTAAAACTATGGTGTTAAGGAAGATTTTATAGTAAAATACAAGTATCACGAAAGGGGGAATTTTTTTATGATGGTTATTTTAGGTGGCGTAATTCTTATTGGCGTAGTTTATTTATTATTAAAACGTCATGAATCACGTATGGTTCTTATTGCTGCGGGTATTCTTATGGCTATTATTGCTGGGAAACCTATGAGTGCATTAGATGCTTTTGCAAAAAGCATGACAAATGCTGGTCTTATAACTTCAGTTTGTTCTAGTATGGGTTTTGCTATGGTAATGAAGTATACTGGTTGTGATAAACACTTAGTTGTTGCTATTGGTAAATTTTTAAAGAAATTAGGATTTTTATTAATTCCAGGCGCAACAATCGCAACTTTTGTTATTAACATTGCAATTCCTAGTGCGGCAGGTGCAAGTGCTGCTGTTGGTGTAATCTTTATTCCAATCTTAATGGCGTCAGGGATTCACCCTGCAATGGCCGCTGCTGCTGTAAAATCTGGTACTTATGGTAGTATGTTAAATCCAGGTTTATTACACAATGGTGTAATTGCGAAACTTGCAAACACTGATATTCCTACTGTAATTCAATATCACATGAAGGCAGATGTTATTGGTGTTATCATTGCAGCTTTCGTACTTACTGGTGTAGGTATTTTCTTGAAAGAAAACAGTGGTTATGTTCCTGAGGGTGAAGTTACAGAAGAAGAAGCTAATGCAGAAAACTCCATTAAAGTAAATCCAATTTATGCATTAATGCCACTTCTTCCAGTTGTTATTTTGCTTCTAGGTTCTACAGGAAAAGTTCCTATGCTTAAAATGGGTGTACCACAAGCTATGATTATTGGTGCTATTTTAAGCCTAATTGTAACTCGCAGTAATCCTACACAATTAACAAAATCTTTCTTTGATGGCATGGGTGATGCTTATGCTAATATCATCGGTATCATTATTTCTGTAGGTGTGTTCGTTGCTGGTATGCAACAACTTGGTTTAGTAAAAGCATTAATTGCTTGGATGTTAGAATCTACTGGTATCGTTAAAATCGCAGCTACATTTGGTCCATTCATTTTGGCTATGATTGCTGGTTCTGGTGATGCTGCAACAGTAGCATTTAATGAAGCTGTTACTCCGCATGCTGCAGAATTTGGTTTAGATGCGCTTTCTATGGGTTCAATGGCAGCTCTTGCTGGTACTCTTGGTCGTACAATGTCACCTATTGCAGGTGCTACAATCATTTGCGCTGGTATTGCTGGTGTAGATCCAATGGAAGTTTGTAAACGTAATGCGTTAGGTATTTTTATCGCACTTATCGTTGGTATGTTTATTCTTTTATAAAAAACAAAAAAATGGCTCACAGATAATATTTCTGTGAGTCTTTTTTATGTTATAATGGTATAGATGTTATATAAAAATTAAGGAGAATTGCAAAATGCTAATAGAAAACTTTCTAAATCATTTAAAAAGTTATAAGGCTGACCTTGTATTTAATCCTTGGAATGATTATAATAGTGAATTAGATATTAACCAAGCTGCACCAGAAATTAGGGCGGCTAATTTTAAGCGTTACTTAGAACTGCGTAAGAATGCACATTATATTTTTATCGCTGAAGGCTTAGGTTACCAAGGTGGACATTTTACAGGCATGGCAATGACTTCAGAAAGAATTCTATTAGGGCATCATCCTGAAATTAAGCCAGAAGAAGTTCTTGGAGAATGGAACTATCAAAGGACAAGTAATCCCAATAGTGAACTCTTAAAAGGAGCTCAAAAAAAATTAGGTTTTAATGAACCTACAGCAACTGTTATGTGGGAAACCTTGCATCGCCATAATTTGGCAACATTTGATACAGTTTTATGGAATATATTTCCCTTTCATCCTCACCACTTAGCAGGGTTATTAACTAATAGAACTCCAACAAAAGAGGAGTTGGATATAGGAATTGTTTATGCACGGGAATTACTCGAACTTTTGCCTCAAGCTAAGGTAGTTGCTATTGGCAGGAAGTCTGAAGAAACCTTAAAGAAATATGGTGTAGCTTGTGAATGTGTACCACATCCATCTATGGGTGGGGCGAATAGATTTAAAGAAGCAGTAGCAGTACTATTTAATCAAACCAATAAATAAGAAAGGAGAGCAAGACATGGAACAACAAAATCAGATGACGCGTAGTGAAGTTATGGACTTAGCAATGTCGATAGGGCAAATGTTTTTAAAGAGCGGTTCAGAGACATCTAGGGTAGAAGAAGCAATCACAAGATTCTGTGCTAATCATGGTTATAAAGATATCAATGTTTTTGCTACTCCGACAATAATTATTATTGGTGATGAAAGTACAAGTAATAGTAATATTGTATCAAGAATTAGATCAAGAAATACAAATTCAGGAATGATAATTAAAGCAGCAGATCTTTCTTATAATTTTGATAGATGGAATTTAGACTACAGTCAGGGCAAGGCTTGGATAAAAAAGGCTATGACCGAAAAACAACCGTATAATGATGTGGTTGTTGCCTTAGCAGCAGGTTTAGGCTCAGCAGTTTTTAGTGTAATGCTGGGAGGAAATCTACACGATTTTGGTGGTGCCTTTCTAATTGGTTCTTTAGCACGTTTTACCACAAAAGAATTAAATAGATATCTTGAAGGTGTATTTTGGGAAGTCGGTTTGGCAGGCTTTTTAATATGCTTATTGTCCTTAGTTTATTGCGATATAGATCACCTAGCAACAATGGAAAGAACAATTGTTGGTGCAATCATGCCGTATTTACCAGGCGTAGCATTTACTACAGGTATTCGTGATTATATTGCAGGTGAATTGATAGCAGGAAACGCTCGTATCGCAGAAGCAATCTTACTAGCAGCATCTATTGCTGTAGGCATTGTATTTGCACTAAGGGTATGGGTATGGATGGGGTGGCCGGTATGATTTTATCATTTATTTATGGATTAATTGCCACTGTTTCCTTTGGGGTATTATTTCAAGCCCCAAAAAAAGTTCTTGTAACAGCAGGTTTTATAGGTGCTGTAGGCTGGGTAACTTTCTCTGAATTACATAAAACATTGGGTTATGATACTTTCTATGCTAGTTTCTATGCAACTATTGTAATTTCTGTTATATCAGAAATTATGGCTAGGATTCAAAAGAAACCTGCTATAGTATTTAATATCCCTGCTATTATTCCTCTAGTGCCAGGACTTGGCATGTATCAGGGAATGCGTTACATTATAAATAATGATTTTCTTGCAGGGGGACGAGTATTATTAAATGCTGCTTTAGATTCAGGCGCTATTGCTTTTGGTATTATGTTAGTGGCAGGTATTTTTAGAGCATATAAAATAAAGAGTAGTGAATTTTATAAAAAAGAGGAAGAGGAGACAGTTTAATGGGTGCAGTTGAGTTAATAGTTTTAGCTATTGGATTAGCGATGGATGCATTTTCGGTGTCTATCTGTGGAAGTATGGCATTAGCACCAGAAAACAGATTAAGCACAGCTGTAAAATTTGGATTATGGTTTGGTTTCTTCCAGTTTATTATGCCTGTAATAGGCTACTATTCTTCTTTTTGGGCTTATGATTTAATATCAACCTATGATCATTGGATTGCTTTTATCTTATTGATGTATATTGGCGTAAATATGATTAAAGAAAGCAGTGAAGGATGCGAAGCAAGTAGTTCTTATAGTGTGAAGCGAATGTTTACTTTAGCTATTGCAACAAGTATAGATGCATTGGCAGTAGGAATAAGCTTTGCTTGTTTGAACGTCAATATTTGGCTATCTAGTATAATAATTGGTATTGTAACTTTTGGATTTTCATTACTAGGTGGCATTGCAGGATTTAAATTAGGTGAACAATTTAGAAGTAAAGCAGGGATGATTGGTGGTTGTGTGCTCTGCTTTTTAGGAATAAAAATATTAGTAGAGCATTTAGGACATATTTAAAATTACATAGTAAAAAGCCTTCTCGTAGGGATCGAGAAGGCTTTTTTATAGGGAATTCGGATTTTCTAAATAAAGAAAATCCTTATAAGGGTGAGCGCACTAATGATTTGTACACAAGCAATGCTAATACCATAGAAAGAGGCTTTAGGGCCTTCTTTTATAAGATCTTTGAATTTTACTCTCATACCAATACCAGCCAATGCGATGATTTCAAAAACATTGCTCGTTTGTTTCATAACACCAGAAATACCTTGAGGAATTAGGGTGAAAGAATAAAGAGCACAAAGAATAAAGAAACCAATAACATACCAAGGTATAGAAAGTTTTCTTGTAGTTTTAACAGCTTTTTCTTCGTTATTCTTTTCTTTTAATTCAGTTAAGAAAATAACAACAGCTACAAGAAAAATAATGCGTACAATTTTAAAAATAGTAGATAAATCTTTAACACCTTCATTTACCATCGAGCCACTAGCCACAACTTGACCAACAGACTGTAAGGTTCCGCCTATGAGAGCGGAGGTAGGAACAAGATTATCTGGAAACATAAAACTTGCAATTATTGGTAAAGTAACCATTAAAACGGTACCTGTAAGATTTACGATAGTGATACTAATAACTTTATCTTCATCACTAGCATTAATTGCAGGTGCAGTAGATCCGATAGCAGAAGAACCACAAACTGCATTTCCGCTTGCCATAAGGAAACGGAAATTTTCAGCAAAACCATATTTTTTGCCCAGATATATAGCAGCGCCAATAGTTACAGACATTTGAATAACGATGTAACCAACACCAGCAAATCCTAATTCTTGTAAGGTAGCAAAACTTAAAGTGCCACCAAGTAATACAATTGAATAGGCAAGTAAATCTGATTCGGCAAATTTACTACCTGCTGCGTAGCGTGTATTTTCAAAAATAGTATTGCCACAAACAATACCAAGTAAGATTGATAAAGTTGCGCCGCCAATTAGTGGAAAAAATTTACCAGCTTGAACACCTAAAAAAGATATAAGAATACATACCAAAAGTCCTGGTATGATGCTTTTAGAATGGTTAATGATTTTAGACATGTTTCCTCCGAATAGTTCTTGCATATTTATTATAAAACAAATATAATAATAAATAAAATGAATTATTTTTATCGTAATAATAAATAAAAATTATGAACGGAGATTATCATGATTAATGAATTAATTACATTTGTAAAAATAGTTGAAAAAAGAAGCTTCACCAAGGTTGCAGAAGAACTTAACTTAACGCAACCAGCTGTTAGTATGCATATAAAACGCTTAGAAGAAGAATTTGGAGTAGTCGTTTTACAACGGTCTAAAAAACAAAAAAAGATTATGGTAACTGATGCAGGGATATGCCTATATGAGAATGCATTACAAATAATAAAGCTTTGGCAAAATACGTATGCTGACATTGGCACTTTTGCTAATAGGGTGCGTGGTACCTTGCATATAGGTGCTACTTTTACCATAGGGGAATATTTTTTACCAGACTTTTTAGGTAGTTTTTGCAAAGAGTATCCTGATTTAGACATACAGGTTACTATTGATAATACAGAAGAAATATGTAAAAAAGCCAATAATTATGAAGTAGATATTGCTTTAGTTGAAGGTGAAGTAGCAGACAGTAAGTTGAGAAGTACAGCATTTTATACTGATAGGTTATTTCCGGTAGTTTTAAAAAGCAGCAAAATCAAAACAAAAAAACAATTAGAGAAAACTAATTGGATTATTAGAGAAGCAGGATCAGGTAGTCGTACTGAGTGGGAACGATTTATTCAAGATAATAAATTTATTTGCGAAAAACAACTTGTTTTAAGTAGTAATTTTGCAGTAAAAGAAGCTGTTGTAAATGGCTTAGGAGCAGCATTATTATCAGAAAAAATAATTAAGAGTTTTACTTCTTCTGAAAAAGTTAATGTATTAAGAGATGTAAAATTTAGAGAACGCAAGTTTTCGTGGGTTATTCCTCAAGGCATTCAAGCAAGCGCAAATACAAAAGTGTTATTAGATTCTTTACCTAAGTTTTTTGGTGTGTAGGAATTACATAACTTGATTTTGACAGATAAAAACCTCTATATGGTATTTTGTACCATATAGAGGTTTAATTTTTTATTTACCGGTTTTTAATTCAGTCCAATATCTATCATAGATAGGTAAAGTTTCGCCGATATCGATTAACCATTCGCCGGAAGCAATGCCATCTACAGCAGATTTTAACATAGGATCGTTTTTAAAACTTTCGGAATGTAATTCTGCTGCTTTAGTGTTAGGGTCATTGTAACCAATATATTCATAGTTTTTAACGCTAACTTTTGGTTCATAAATATAGTTGATGAACTTTTCAGCAAGTTCTTTATTCTTAGCACCTTTAGGGATTGCAAATGTATCAGCCCAAATAGTAGTACCTTCTTTAGGGATAACAAATCCAATATCAGGATTATCTTGATGAGTGAAAGAAGCATCACCAGACCACATTGTTCCAATCCAAGCTTCATTAGCAATAAATTTTTGTTTGATAGTATCAGTATCAAAAGCAAGAACATTAGGTGTTAAAGTTTTTAAATCAGCAACAGCTTTAGCGATTTCTTCAGGATTAGTACTGTTGTTAGAGAAACTGTTTTTCTTAAGAGCCATACCAATTACTTCACGGTTGTCGTTAAGTAAGATTACACGTCCTTTATATTCAGGTTTCCATAAATCGTTCCAAGAAGTCGGTTCTTCTTTAACATATTTTTTGTTATAGACAATTCCTGTTACTCCCCAAGTGTAAACAGAGGAATATTTGCCTTCCTTATCATAAATAGGTGCTTTTAAGTCAGCCATAATATTTGCAAGGTTAGGAATATTAGCTTTATTTAATTCTTCCAAAAGATTAAGTTTAATCATGGTCGCAACCATATAATCTGAAGGTTGAATTATATCATACTGAGCGCCACCTGCTTGTATTTTAGCAAGCAATTCTTCATTGTTTGCAAACACATCGTAGTTGATTTTACAGTTGTTTTCTTTTTCAAAAGCAGCAAGTACTTCTGGATCGAAGTTATCTGCCCAACTATAAAGATTGAGAACTTTAGGAGTATCGGCTTTAGGAGCATCAGCTTTCTTTTCGCCGCCACAGCCAACTAATGCTACAGTTAATACAAGGATAAATAAAGATAAGATTTTTTTCATTTTTTTATTTTCCACCTTTCGTTTTAAATTAATGTTTTCTTGTATGTTGCGGTTGTAAGATTTGTGCCACAATAACAAGGATAATGGTCGCAAAAATCATAAGTGTTGAGAGAGCATTGATTTCCGGGGAAATACCACGTTTTACCATTGCGTAAATATATAATGGTAAGGTCGTAGAGTTTGGCCCTGCAACAAAGAAACTAATAATAAAATCATCAATAGATAAGGTGAATGCAATTAATGCGCCTGCCACAATTCCTGGCATTGCAAGTGGCAAAGTGACATATCTAAAGGTTTGCCATGGAGTGGCATATAAATCTTCTGCTGCCTGTTCTAAGTCTTGTCGCATACCTTCTAAACGGGCACTAACAGTGATGATTACAAATGATAAACAAAAAGTAATATGGGCTAAAATCAAAGTTGGTTTCCCAAGAGGAAATTGAGCTTGTGAGAATAAAACCAATAAAGATAAACCCATAACTATTTCTGGAATAAGTATTGGTAAATAAAGCAAACTATTTATTGCAGGTTTGAACTTGTATTGATATCTATTAAGTGCTAATGCAGCCATTGTTCCTAGAATTGTAGATACAATAGTAGAAGCGACAGCAATAATAAGGCTGTTGGTTAAAGCTTCTAAAACTCGTCTGTTTTTAAATAGTGAGAGATACCAATCAAAGGTAAATCCAGTCCATACAGCATTAAGGCGAGATTCATTAAAAGAATAGAGCGCCAAAATCATTAATGGTAAATAAAGGAATGCTAAAATTGCCACAGAATAGGCAATCAATACACGACTACGCCACGTTCTCTGCATTTTCAGCACCTCCCTTCTGGGATTGTAGAGCTTTATAATAAAGCACTATCAACAATAAGGAAAGTAAAGCCAAAATGATTGATAAAGCAGCACCAAAAGGCCAATCTCTAGCGGATAGAAATTGATTTTGGATAAGATTACCAACAAGAGCAGATTTTGCACCGCCCATAACATCTGGAACTACAAACATTCCTAAGGAAGATATGAAAACTAGAATCGTGCCTGCCGCTATACCAGGCATGGTAAGAGGTAGTGTGATTTTTCTAAAAGTTGCTAGAGGAGAGGCACCTAAATCAGATGCAGCTTCTAACAATCTAGTGTCTAGTTGTTCTATTGATACATAGATAGGTAGTACCATAAATGGTAATAATGCATAAATCATACCTAACATTACCGCTACATCATTATAAAGTAATTGCAATGGCTGATCTATAATACCAAAATTGAGTAGTAAGGTATTTACAACACCTTGAGTTCTCAATATAATTACCCAAGCATAGGATCGAATAAGAAAATTTATCCAGAAAGGAATCATTACAAGAATGAGACCTGGTTGTTGCCATTTTTGTGGAAGTTTTGCTATCGTCCAAGCTAATGGGTAACCCATAATAATTGTAAAAAATGTAGTTACAACTGCTACAAAAAGTGTATCAATAAAAATTGATACATAGAGGCTTTCAGTAAATCTCAAGTAGTTGCCTATGTTCCAGTCAAATATGATTTGACCATAAGGAGAACGCGTAGCAAAGGAAACTGCTACAACGATTAACATAGGGATTACAAAAAATAAACAGAGCCAAAATATTGCAGGCAGTATTAATAATTTACCTTTTTTCATTTCTCGACTATGACTCCGTCGTTGTCGTACCACCATATCCCAACACGTTCGTCAGGAGACCAGCGTTTGACATCGTCAAAATATTGATAGGCAACAACAGTTTGATTAGAATTATCAAGTCTAATAAATACTTTATCTATAGTACCGTAGAAGACAACGTCAACTATAGTGCCGAAAAACTTAGGTTCAGGATGACCTGCATATGGTTCGTTATCTTCTTGTTCAACACACAAGTTAAGCTTTTCAGGTCTAACTGCATATTGGTCCTCATTAATTTCGAAAAAGTTACTTTCACCAATAAAGCGAGCAACAAATTTTGTTTTTGGACGATGATAAATTTCATCAGGATGTCCGTCTTGCTCAATATAACCTTTGTTCATAACAACAATGCGATCGCTCATAGTAAGAGCTTCTTCTTGGTCATGGGTTACATAAATAAATGTTAAGCCAAGACCACGTTGTAAGTTCTTTAATTCTAATTGAAGGCTTTTACGAAGTTGATAATCTAACGCCCCAAGAGGTTCATCTAAAAGTAGAACCTTAGGATTATTAACTAATGCTCTTGCAATTGCAACACGTTGTTGCTGACCGCCACTCATTTGTTGAGGGCGTCTATGCCTAAATTCTTCTAGTTGGGTAAGATAAAGTACTTGAGCTACTTTTTCTTTTTGTTCTTCTAGAGGAACCTTTTTCATCTTTAGACCAAAATGAATATTCTCTTCTACAGTCATATGTGGAAAGAGAGCATAGTGTTGAAAGACCATATTTACATTTCTTTTATATGGTGGCAAGTTAGTAACATCTTCATCATCAAGGAATATAGAGCCTTGAGTAGGTGTTTCTAAGCCTGCAATCATACGCAAAAGGGTAGTCTTACCACAGCCAGAAGGACCTAAAAGCGTCAAAAACTCTCCATCATTGATCGTTAGATCAAGCTCTGGAATAATTAAATTATTATTGAATTTTTTAACAATGCCTTCTAAACGCACCATTTCTTTCATTTTGCCTATTTCACATCCAATCATTTGCGTATTTAATAACTAATTATATACATAAATTTACTTGTTGACAATAATTTTATTAATATAAAGGAGTTTGTTGAAAAAATAGAGAATATTTAATAGGTTAGATATATGCTATTTTCAACGATTGTAATAAAAATTGGGAGGACTAATTAATGAAGAAAATTTTAGGTTTATGTCTAAGCCTTTTGTTAATATTAAGTGTAACAGGTTGTGGTTTAGCAGCACCCAAAAAACAAGCTATTAAAGAAGCTAATCCAATAAAGGTTATTCTAGGTGAAGAGCGCGAGGAGCTATATGCTAAAAGACTGGAAGGTAAACGCGTTGGTATTATTACCAATCAAACAGGTGTTGATAGTAAACTTCAATCAATAGTTGATCGCTTTATTGGTAAGTATAATGTTACTGGTATATTTGTACCAGAACATGGATTTTTCGGAGCAGTAAAAGCAGGGGATGATATTAGTGACGAAATGTACAGAGGTATAAAAGTATACAGTGTTTACGGCAAGACTCGTCGCCTGACTCAAGAAATGCTAGATACTTTTGATGTTGTAGTTGTTGATTTGCAAGATGTAGGTGCAAGACATTATACTTATGTATCTACAATGGCTTATGCAATGGAAGCAGTTGCAAAAGCAAAAAAAGAAATTATCGTTATGGATAGACCAAATCCACTTGGTGGTAAAATGCAAGGTCCTGTTCTTAAAGAAGGGTTAGAATCATTTATTGGTTTATATCATGTTCCACTAAGACATGGCTTAACAATTGGTGAATTTGCTAAATTCATTAATAAGGAATATAAAATTAATGCCAATCTTTTTGTAGTACCAATGGAAGGTTGGACAAGATCTATGTACTGGGAAGATACAGGTCTTCCTTGGGTTGGAACTTCTCCGCTTATTCCAACAGCAGATACAACTAAGTACTATATTATTACAGGCTTTGTAGGTGATACTGGAATTAATAATGGGGTTGGTACTGCTAAACCGTTTTACTATGTAGGTGAAACTTATGTAAATCAAATTCAATTAGCCGAAAAACTAAACTCTATGAAAATGCCTGGTGTATATTTTAGAGCAATGGCTTATGCACCAAGATATGGTTCCTTAACTGATAAAATAGTTAAAGGTGTAGAACTTTATGTAACAGATAGAGAAACTTATAATCCTGCAGAAATAGGTTTTAACATTGTACGGGCTTTTGAAGAACTTTATCCTAACAATGAGATTCCTTACCCAGAAAGATACGGCGGCAAAGGACATTCAATAGATATTGCTTTTGGTGAAAAAAGTTTAAGAACTGAGCTTCCAGCAAGTTCAGCATTCCCACGTTGGGAAGAAGAAAATAAAACATTTGCAAAGAAAGTTAAACCTTATTTACTATATAAATAAGGCAGAAAGGGAGTTTTAAAGTGCTAAAAAAAGAGTTGATAGAATTTCTATATGAAGCAGCACATATTCAAAGATGGAACGACCATATACGTCCAAGTGGATTTACAGAGCTTGATAAACAGGCGCATAAGATGATGATCCTTTATGTTTTAGCAAAGTATGAAGAAGAAGATCATAATGCTAAATTAAATTGGCGTGTACTGATTGAAGGCGGAATTATTGAGTTTATGCACCGTATAGTGCTTACTGATATAAAACCACCTATATTCCATGAACTTATGAGAGTTCATAAAGGAAAGATTAACGAATGGGTTTTAAAAGAACTAAAGAGAAAAATACCAGGACTAGGTACATCTTTTATTAGTAAATTTGAAAAACATTTTGAAGATGATAATTACTATCCTTTAGAAAAGAAACTTCTAAAAGCAGCTCATTATCTTGCGACAGAATGGGAATTTAATATAATTTATGATTTCAATAAACGTATTTATGGTATAGAACGTACTAGAGAAGCAATTGCTAATGAAATCGAGGATCATTACAATTTAGCAGGTGTTCAAAAGCTTGCATTAAAAGGTAAAACTAGTAAGTTCATCGATTTAGTAGGGCAATTACGTTTCCAAAAACGTTGGGCGCAATCTCCTAGAATACCAGAAACATCTGTTATGGGACATGTGCTTATTGTTGCAATGCTAGCATATTTCTGTTCTGTAGAGTTAAAAGCTAAAGATGATAGAATAGTTAACAACTTCCTTTGTGGCTTGTTCCATGATTTACCAGAAGTTTTAACTAGGGATATTATTTCTCCTGTAAAACGCTCTATTGAAGGCCTAGATGAACTTATTAAAGACATTGAAGGCCGACAAGTAGCAGAAAAAATATTCCCACTAATTCCTCAATCTTGGCATAAAGATATAGATTACTATACTCAAAATGAATTTGCTAACAAATGTAAAATTGATGGTAAAATCAAAACATATAAAACAGCAGAAGAATTAGTTGAAGTAATCAAAAAGGATAAAAATGGAAAAGTAACAGATGTAATTGATGGAGCAGTATTAAAAGGCTGTGATAATTTAGCGGCTTTTGTTGAAGCATACTTGTCTATTCAATATGGAATTACATCGAAACATTTAGCTGGTGCTGTAGAATCAATAAAAGCTGATTATAAAAATCGCAAAATTGGTGGTATAGACTTTGGCAAAATTTATAACGAATTTAAATAAAAAAAAGCACTCGTTTTCATTAACGAGTGCTTTTTGATTGTAGGGTTATTTGTTTATTTGTGAGCCGTTTAAGATTCTAAATGTTGATATATTACGCAAACTATCGATATTAGACTTAAAAAGTTTATTAGGTTGATCTTCGATTAAATAAATATTATTATCATAAGCTACAAATTTATGATTAAATACAAATTTGGGGTTTTCAAATAAACTTGGAGTTGTGCTTACATAAGTATAGTTTTTAGGTGCCAGTAATTCTATTAAAGTAGGCATGATTTGCAAATGACTTCCTATTTGTGTGTTGAAAGGAAGATTTTTACCAAGCAAAGGTTGTCCATAAAAGATACAAGGCACAGCGGAAAAGGTTTTTAAATCTACTACTGCATTAAAAGTAAATCTTTCTGCATGATCGCCAGTTATAACAAATAAGGATTCGGGATTAGTCATTTCAACAGCAGAAATGAAATTGCCAATAGTTTTATCGGTATACCAAATATGCCCCAATTGTACAAGAGAATCCTTTGAGTTACTAATGTTAGCAGGTAAATTATTTTTTACATTATTTACATCAAAGCCTTCTTTTTCTAAATCAATAACATAAGGAGGATGATTGCTTGTAGTTAATATTACATGGAAAAATTTTGACGATTTATCTTGTTTCTCAATATATTTTTTTACATTATCAAAAAGCACACTATCAGGACATCCCCAGGCACTATTTTCGCTAGAGTTAAAATCTGCTACATCGTGAAATTCATCGAAACTTTGTGCTACGATAAAGTTCTTTATATTTTGCCAGCTTTCAAATCCACCATACCAGAATATAGTTTTATAACCTAATTTTTTAAAATTATTAGCTATGCCTGTTTGGTAAGTGTGTTCAAAAGATTCAAAACTATAATTTTCATATAGCGTTGTCGGAGGTAATCCGCTAACAAATCCGTTGACTGTTGGCATAGTACCAGTACCATGCGAAAGCATGGAATTAGTGTAAATTGATTTATTGGAATTCATTAAACGTGAAAGGTTTGGTGTTATCTGTAAGTTTTGATATTCAGGTAATTGTGGCCATAGCGGCAAACTTTCTCCTAGAATCAAAACAACATTATTTGCATTTAAATTCATGCCCATAAAGGTTTGTTTATAAAATGACCTATCTATATCATTGTCTTGAATTGGGATATTATTCGCATTGAAAGCCTGAATAACATCTTCAGGTGATATGTTTTTTGCATTTGCATTTGCCCTATCATAATAGCAATAGACTCTATATAAGGCTTGAGCATCATCCAAAACATTTTCATTTAAAATATGAGATTGAAATTTAGCAATGTTTTCCCAGTGAACAGAATTGTGATAATTGAAAGCACCGCCAAATCTAGAAAATATAAAAAATATAGGAACAAACAGGAAAATAAGGGAAAATGTTGCTTTTGGGTATTTTAAATCGGTATAGTGAATCACAGGCAAATCAAGTGTTTTGAAAAGTAAATATGAAATTATTCCACTAACAATAAATGCTAATGGAAGCAATAATAGCAGATTGTATTCGTTAATAGCAGTTGCTAATATAGCTTGTAAATCATCATGGAACCCGTTAATTACCATTAAATCATAAGTGCTATTGAAAATCTTATAATATATTATTCTAGCGAAAAAAGAGACTGAGAATAAAAAGATAATAACACTAGCTAATGTCTTTCTAACAATGTTCACAGGGTATTTGGAGTAAATAAGATTAGGGATTAAGCAAAATATTAGATCAACTAATATAATGATACCTACAGTTTTAAGTGAAATACGCATACCATACCATAAAGATTTTACTATATCAATCATTGGAACATCGATTAAATAATTAGAATAGTATAGTAAAAAAACTATTCTAAAAATAGTAAAAAGTACCAAAAAGAAGCAATAGAGCTTTATCATTTGTTGTATATTAAATATTACATGGTTTTTTTTCATTTAGATATCAATTCTCCTATTTTCGAACTATTTTTATAATAATTCATTTTGAATGTTTAAGTAAATAAGAATTTTAATGATTTTATATATACAATTTTTTTGAAAAAGTGTATAATGTATACAAGAGAATTTGCCTTATTGATAACTTAAAAATATGTAGGCAAATATGAGAGGGAGGTATAATATGGATCTTTTTGAAATGTCTCAAATTCCTTTGAACGAAGCAATTAAAGTAATGAAACTTGATGAAACTGTTGCAGATTTATTTGTTCATCCAGAACGCACTATGGAAGTAAGTATTCCTGTACGTATGGATAATGGGAAAACAAAAGTTTTTACTGGTTACCGTTCTCAACATAGTACTGTGATGGGCCCTGCAAAAGGTGGTATTCGTTATCATCAAAATGTAAACTTGGACGAAGTGAAGACTTTAGCATTTTGGATGACTTGCAAGTGTGCAGTTGCTGGACTACCTTACGGTGGTGGCAAAGGCGGTATTATTGTTGACCCAGCTCAGCTTTCTGAACGTGAATTAGAGGCCCTAACTAGAGGCTATATCGATAAAATTGCACCTATTATTGGCGAAAAGAAAGATATTCCTGCTCCAGACGTTAATACAAATGCTAAAATTATGGGTTGGATGATGGATGAATTTAGCAAAATCAACAATCAGTACGAACCTGGTTTTATCACAGGTAAAGCAATTGCTCTTGGAGGTTCTTTAGGACGTGTAGCAGCAACAGGTCGTGGTGTTATGATTGCAGCTATGCAAGCATTAAAAGTTTTAAAAATTAATCCTAAAAAGGCTACTTGTGCGGTACAAGGTTTTGGTAATGTTGGTTGCTGGACTGCAAAATTATTACACGATCAAGGCGTAAAAATTGTTGCAGTAAGTGATGTTTATGGTGCAATCTATAATGAAAAAGGTATGAATCCTTATGAAATTGAAGCACATGTACAAAAAACAGGTAGTGTAGCAAGATTTAAAGGTTCTAAGCCTATCAGTAATGAAAAATTATTAGAATTACCTGTAGATGTTCTTTCCCCATGTGCGTTAGAATTACAAATTACTAAAGCTAATGCTAAGAAAATTAAAGCAAAGATTATTTCTGAAGGTGCTAACGGGCCTACAACTCCAGATGCAGATAAAATTCTTAAAAAAGCAGGTGTTTTAGTTGTTCCTGATATTCTTGCAAATGGTGGCGGTGTAACAGTAAGTTACTTTGAATGGGTACAAAACTTATATCGTTATTTCTGGAAAGAAGAAGAAGTAATTGAAAGACAAACAGAAATTATGGAAAAAGCATTTAATGAAGTTTATGATGCTGCGAAAAAACATAATGTAGATATGCGTGTAGCTGCTTATATTGTTGCTATTAGTCGTATTACTGAAGCAATGAAACTACGCGGTATTTATTAAGATTTTAAAAGAGTTGCCTTTAAGGCAGCTCTTTTTTTTGACAAATAAATGGTTATGTGAGATGTTATAATAAGAGTGTAAGATTAATAAAAGGAAGGTGATAATGTGATTTATACACCAATGACAAAAAAAGCGTTGAAAGTGTGTTTTAAAGCTCATAAAAACGATAAAGATAAATCAGGAATGCCATATGTATTCCATCCTTTTCATTTAGCCGAGCAGATGAATACAGAAGCAACAACTATAGTAGCTTTGTTGCATGATGTTGTTGAAGATACAAAAACAACTTTTTCTGATTTGAAGAAAAAAGGCTTTAGTAAAGAAGTTATTGAAGCTTTGAGATGTTTAACACATGATAAAAAAGTTCCTTATATGGAATATGTAAAAAACATCAAAAAAAATCCTATTGCTAAAGCAGTTAAAATAGCGGATATGACTCATAATAGTGATTTATCTAGATTAGATAAAGTAGATAGAAAAGCATTGAAGAGAAAAGAAAAATATGAAGAAGCTTTAGCAATTTTAAAAGACTAGAATGTCAAGAAAACTGTTTTATTTATGACAGTTTTCTTTTTTTGTGATTTTTGCGATATCCTTTTATTGACATTGTCTATTGCCGGTGGTAGAATTTTTATATTATAGAAAAAACTATATGCAAACTGTAAATGTGAGGGAAAAATTATGACTATGAATTATGCAAAAAGAATGGAAAGAATGCAGTCATCTGAAATTAGAGAATTATTAAAACTAACAGCAAGACCTGATATTATATCTTTTGCTGGTGGGCTTCCTGCACCAGAATTATTCCCAGTTGAAGAAATTGCAAAAGTTTCTCATGATTTAGTATTAAAAGAAGGTCAACAATTATTACAATATGCAGCAAGTGAAGGCAGACCTAGCTTAAGAGCAAAAATCGCTGATCGTATGCTTGCAAAATATCATACAGAAATTGATAAAGATGCTATCTTGATTACCACTGGTTCTCAACAATGTTTAGATTTCGTTGGTAAAATGTTTTTAGATCCTGGTGATGTAGTATTATGCGAAAGCCCTTCTTACCTAGGCGCTTTAAATGCGTTCAATGCTTACGAACCAGATTTCATCGAAGTGCCAACTGATGATGGTGGTCTTATTCCAGCAGAATTAGACAAAATTCTTGCTAATAATAAAAAATGTAAATTCATTTATGTAATTCCTGATTTCCAAAATCCTACAGGACGTACTTGGTCTTTAGAACGTCGTAAAGAATTTATGGAAGTTATCAATAAATATAACTTGCCAGTAGTAGAAGATAATCCATATGGAGAACTTCGTTATGAAGGTGAAATTTTACCATCTTTAACTTCTATGGATACTAAAGGTTTAGTAATGTTCCTTGGAACTTTCTCGAAAGTATTCTGCCCAGGCTTACGTTTAGGTTGGGTTGCAGGTAAAGATAAATCCGTAATTGATGAATTTGTTAAAATCAAACAAAGTGCTGACTTACATACATCAAATTTTGATCAAGGTGTGGTAGATGCTTTCATGGACACCTATGATTTAGATGCACATGTTCAAAAAATAGTTGCACTTTATAAACATCGTAGAGATGTTATCATTAAGGCAATGGAAGATGAATTCCCAGCAGGCGTTGAATGGACTCATCCAGAAGGCGGATTATTCCTTTGGGTAACTGTTCCAGAAGGTTGCAGTGCGTCTAAAGTATTCCATAAATGTATTGAAATGAAAGTAGCAGCAGTAATTGGTGATGCTTTCTATCCAAATGAAAAAACAGATCGTAGCATGCGTATTAATTTCTCAAATATGCCAGATGACAAAATTATTGAAGGTATCAAACGCATGGGTCAAGCAATTAAAGAATGTTTATAATTAAAGCAAAATCCTCTCAAGGTATACTACTTTGAGAGGATTTTTTGTGGTATAATATAGAGACTATAAAATAATTATAAAATTGATATAAATACTAAGTTAGGAGCGAGTAATATGAGTGAAAAATTTCTTGTAATAGATGGCAGTAGCCTTATTCATAGAGCTTTTTTTGCTTTGCCACCTTTGACGACAAGGCAAGGCTTGCAAACAGGAGCAGTATATGGTTTTTGTAATATGTTTCTTAAACTTATGACTGATATAAAGCCTAAATGGGTGGTTGTAGCTTTTGATAAATCTAGAAAAACCTTTAGAACAGAGTTTTATCCAGAATATAAGGCACAAAGAAAACCAACACCGTCAGAGCTTAAGGAACAGTTTCCTTTAATGCGTCAAGTTTTAGAAACTATGGGAATAACTGTTTTAGAGATGGATAATTATGAAGCTGATGATATCATTGGGACATTTGCAAAAAAAGCACCAAGTGAAACTGATGTAGTAATTGTTACTGGTGATAAAGACGAATTACAATTAATTGATGATCGTACAAAAGTTTATTATACAAAGCGTGGCATTAGTGACATTAAGATTTATGATGCCGCAGCTTTTGCAGAGGATTACGAAGGTTTAGTGCCATTACAACTTATTGAATTAAAAGGTTTGATGGGAGATAGCTCAGATAATATTCCTGGAGTTCCAGGGGTTGGGCCAAAAACAGCATTAAAACTTATCTGTGAGTATGGTAATGTAGAAACTGTTTTAGAAAATATTGAAAATGTTGCAGGTAAAAGCTTAAAAGAGAAACTAACTGCAAATAAAGAATCAGCGCTTTTATCTAAGAGATTAGCTACTATTTTTACTGATGTACCAGTAGATTTAGATATTAATAAATATCAAATTAGCGGTATTCAGACAGCAGCGAGAGGCTTAATGCAAGATTTAGAATTTAGAAATCTTTATGAGCGTTTTGCTTATGTAATGGGCGAAGTACAAAGTTCTAATCAAGTTGCTACTAATGTTGACGCTAATACTAACGCAGAAGAAGGCAGTTTGTTCACCCAAGAAAATGCAAGTGCTGAAAATGAACCTGCTTTAGAAAATGGAATGAGCAGTTTATTTGCATTTGTAGAAGACGAAACAGAAGTTACTGTTTTAGATTCTCAAAAATCAGCCGCTGATGCAATTGAAAAAATTGAGAAAAACGAAGATATTACTTGGTTTTTAACAACAAGCCAAGGGAAAATTACTGATTTAACTTTTGCAACTGCACAAGTATATTTCGATAAAATAATTTATGATTTCCAGGGAAATGATGCCATTGCAGAATTTACTAAGTGGCTTACTACTAGCGAAACTAAAAAAGGAACAGTTGCAAGTAAGGAAGTTTATAAAACTTGCTTTGCTCAAAACTTAGAACCTAAAAATATAACTGAAGACCTTACTGTCGCAGCATATTTAGATGAGCCAGGAAAAGCTTCCTATGCTTTAGATAAGCTGTGCGAAATGTATTTAGTAGGTAGTTTCAATATTGATGCATCAAGTCTAGAAAAGCTAGGTAGAAACTTAAAAGAACAACTAGAGTTTAAGAAAATCGAAAAATTGTATCGAACATTGGAATTACCTTTATGCGCTGTTTTAGCTCGCATGGAATTAGCAGGTATTACAGTAGATTTAAAAGCTCTAGATATTAAAAGAGATCTAATTGCAAAGCAACTTGTGAAGTTAGAAGAAACTGCTAAAGAACAAGCTGGTGATCCTAACTTTAATCCTAAATCACCTAAACAATTAGGTGTAGTTTTATTTGAAAAATTACAATTACCGGTTATTAAAAAGACGAAAACGGGGTACTCTACAGATGTTACGGTATTAGAAGAACTTGAAGGAAAGCATCCTTTGATAAAAACTATTTTAGAACATCGTCAATTGAGTAAATTGTTCTCTACATATTTAGAAGGGTTAAAACCTCTTATTGATCCAGAGACTCATCGTATTCATACACATTTCCAACAAACTGTTACGGTTACTGGAAGACTTTCTAGTACTGATCCAAACTTACAAAATATACCAACTCGTACAGCACTTGGCCGTGAAATTAGGTCTCTCTTTGTACCAGGCAAAGGGTATAACAAGTTGATGGCTTGTGATTATTCACAAATCGAATTAAGAATTTTAGCACATATTGCTAAAGATAAATTGTTATTAGAATCTTTTGAATTAGGACAAGACGTACATGCTAGAACAGCTGCGGAGGTATTTGGAGTGCCTTTAGATAAAGTTACTGCTGAAATGCGTTCTAAAGCTAAAGCAGTTAATTTTGGTATTGTTTACGGTATTAGCGATTTTGGTTTAGCTAAACAAATTGGTTCGACACGTAAAGAAGCTGCGCAATATATCGAAAATTATTTTGAACGCTATACTGGTGTAAAAAAATATATGGAAGAAATCGTTAAAGAAGCACGTACTAAAGGCTATGTAACCACTCTTATGGATCGCAGAAGATACTTGCCAGATATTAGACATAGCAATTTTAATTTACGTAGCTTTGCAGAAAGAACAGCTATCAATACGCCAATTCAAGGTACTGCAGCTGATATTATGAAAGTTGCAATGCTAAATGTAGATAAAGCTTTGCGTGAAGCAGGCGTAACTGCACGCGTGCTTTTACAAGTACATGATGAATTAGTTTTAGAAGTAACAGGAAGTGCTTGTGAAAGAGTGGGCGAGATAGTAAAGAGTGAAATGGAAAAAGCCTTCGCCTTAGAGGTTCCTTTGGTTGCTGATGTTAAGGTTGGCAATAGCTGGGCAGAAACAAAATAAGTTACGAATCGAGATGATACAATGCCAGAAATGCCAGAAGTAGAACAGGTAAGAAAAACACTTGCCCCAAAAATAGTTGGCAGTAAAATAAAAAAGGTAGAGGTACTGTTAGATAGAATAATCAAATATCCTACAGTAGCTGAATTTATAAAAGTTGTTAAAAATAAAACCATAACAAGCATTGAGAGACGCGGAAAGTATCTTGCTTTGCATTTTAGTAAAGATCAGTTTATCTTAATTCATTTGCGTATGACAGGTGCATTACTTGTAATGCCAAAAACAGAAACTGCTCCTAAATATGCAACTGTTAAATTCGAACTGGAGAATGGCTTAAATTTATGGTTTACGGATATTCGCACTTTTGGTACTATGCATTTAATCACTAATAAGGATGTAGTCATAGAAAGTTATGAAAATCTAGGACCAGAACCATTAAGTAAAGAATTTACATTAGAATATCTTAAAGAAAAAATTAAGAAAAGCAAAAAACCTATTAAAACATTTATCTTAGATCAAAATGTTATTGCTGGACTAGGCAATATTTATGCAGACGAAGCTTTAGCAGTTGCTAATATTTATCCAGCTAAAGAAGCTAATACTTTGAAAGCTAAAGAACAGCAGGCTTTGTATGTTGGAATAAATCAAGTAATCAAACAAGGAATAAAGAATAAAGGAACTACTTTTAGAGACTATAAAGATGCCGATGGCAATAAAGGTAGTAACCAAAATAAACTACTAGTTTATAGTCGCAAAGGCAAGCCTTGTAAAACTTGTGGAACATTATTAGAAGGAATGAAAATAGGTGGCAGAGGCACAGTTTATTGTAAAAAATGTCAGAAATAAGGAAAGGGGAACCTAAATGATTGTTGTTGGAGTAACAGGTGGAATCGCATCAGGCAAAAGTACAGTAACAGCTATTTTAAAAAATTTAGGGGCACCTATTTTTGATGCTGATGAAAGTAGCCGTAATGCTACTAAAAAAGGTAGCAAAGGCTTAGTTAAAATTATAGAAGTTTTTGGTAAAGAATTCTTAACAAAAGCTGAAGAATTAGATAGAGCTAAAATGGCTGAACTTTGTTTTAGTGACAAAGCGGCGAAGAAAAAATTAGAAGCAATTATTCATAAAATTGTTTGGAATGATGCGAGTGACTTTTTGAAAGAAAATGAAAGTAATGGAACGAAGGTAGTAGTATTAGATATACCATTATTAATAGAAGTTGGTTGGCATGAAAATGTAGATTTAGTTTGGCTTGTGGCAGTTGATAAAAAAGTGCAGATAGAAAGAGCTATGTCTAGAGATGCTATGACAAGAGCAGAAGTTGAAGCACGTATTAATAGTCAAATGTCATTAGAAGAAAAAAAGAAATATGCGGATTTAGTTATAGATAATAATGGAAGCAATGAAGATATCATTACTAAAGTTAAAACTGCATGGGAACATTTACAGGAGAATAGCTAAAAGTGACTAGGGAAAAAACTAAAAGATATAGACAGTATAAAAGTAAGAAAAAGGGAAGTGCTTTTTCTGCTAAATACGTTGGAACTGTTTGTGTGCTACTAAGTTTAATTCTATTTGGTGCTTGGAAGATTTGGCAAAGTGATTATATTCAAATGAGATTTGTTTACATGTGGCCATATCAAAACGAGATTGTTTCATATAGCCAAAAGAATAATATAGATCCATTTTTAGTGGCAGCAATTGTTAAAAATGAAAGTCATTTTAATCGAAGAGCTGTTTCTAAAGTTGGCGCAATTGGACTTATGCAAATTATGCCAGATACTGGTGAATGGATATCTAAGCAAATGGGATTAAAAGACTTCACTAAAGCAGAATTGTATGACCCAGAAACTAATATAAGAATGGGTGCTTGGTATGTTAGTGAACTAGAATATGAGTTTCAAAAGAACTTAGTTTTAGCACTTATCGCATATAATGCTGGACGAGGACAAACTAAAGAGTGGATGGAAAAAAATGGTTGGGATTATAATTTTGGAACCATAAAAGACATTCCCTATAATGATACAAAAAATTACGTAAAATCAGTACTTGAGGATAGAGACGAGTACTATAGACTGTACAAAAAACACTTGACGACCTTATGATGTTGTGTTATTATACCCTTGTTGCTATTATGTAACGCGGTTGTGGCGGAACGGCAGACGCACCATCTTGAGGGGGTGGCGGGGAGACTCGTGTGGGTTCAAATCCCACCAACCGCACCAAATTAATGTTTGTAAATCCATTAGACTAAGAAATTAGGCTGATGGATTTTTTTATTTGTTTTATGTGTAACAATAGATACAATTTAAAAATATAAAAACAGAATTAGCATCTAAAGTAGTTGGAAATTTGAAAATAGCATGATGATATGCTAAAATAAAATAAAGTAAATACTTAGAAATTATGTTCAGGTGGAAGCAAAAAAGGTCCGCTAGATATTATTTATATGTATAGGGAAGTGCTTAGTGGACAACACTAGGCACTTTTTTGTTTTGAAATAAAAGAAGAACAAGGAGGAGTATTATGGGGTTAATTCAAGCTATTAAAGGTGCTGCAGGCGGGATGCTTGCAGATCAATGGAAAGAGTATTTCTATTGCGACCAATTGACACAAGATATTTTGGTGATTAAAGGCCAAAAAAAGGTTGGTAGTCGCAGTTCTAATACTTCTGGTAATGATAATATTATCAGTAATGGGTCAGTCATCGCTGTCAATGAAGGACAGTGTATGCTGATTATTGAGCAAGGTAAGGTAGTAGAAATATGCGCTGAACCTGGTGAGTTTGTGTATGACTCATCAACAGAACCAACAATTTTTGCAGGTGATTTAAAAGAGTCAGTGCCAGCTGTTTTCAAACAAGTTGCTAAACGTTTTACTATGGGTGGCGATACTGGTAAAGATCAAAGGGTTTACTATATTAACACTAAAGAAATAGTGGGTAATAAATATGGAACTCCTAGTGCAGTGCCATTTAGAGTAGTAGATAACAATATTGGTTTGGATGTGGATATAGCTATTAAATGTTTTGGCGAATATAGTTATAGACTTACAAATCCTATCTTGTTCTATACCAACGTTTGCGGTAACGTGGAAAGCGAATATGATAGATCTGAGATAGACAGCCAATTAAAAACAGAATTAATGACTGCACTTCAACCGGCATTTGCAAAAATCTCTGAAATGGGTATTCGTTATAGTGCATTGCCTGGGCATACTCAGGAAATGGCAGATGCTTTAAATAATGTACTTAGCGAAAAATGGGGCGAATTACGCGGTATTGAAATAGTATCCTTTGGTGTAAGCTCTGTTAAAGCTAGTGAAGAAGATGAAAAACTTATTAAAGAAATCCAACGTAATGCAGCATTCCGTAATCCTACTATGGCAGCAGCTCACTTGGTTGGTGCTCAAGCACAAGCAATGCAAGATGCTGCTAACAATCAAGGTGGCATGGGCGCCGCAATGGGCTTTATGGGCATGAATATGGCAAATAATGCTGGTGGCATGAACACTAATAATTTATATGCTATGGGACAACAGCAAGCAGCTGCTGCACCACAAGCACCACCACAAGTAGCACCAGCTGCAGGCTGGACTTGTTCTTGCGGACATGGTGGTAATACTGGTAAATTCTGCGGTGAATGCGGAAACCCTCAACCTAGCGAAGGATGGACTTGTGAGTGTGGACATGGCGGAAATACCGGAAAATTCTGTGGAGAATGCGGTAAATCTAAACCAGAAGCTGGTTGGAAATGTCAATGTGGAACAGTGAACGACGGTAAATTCTGTTCCAGTTGCGGGGCTAAAAAGCCAGAATAGGGGGAATAACTTATGGCTAATACTTCTGTAAGCTATAAATGTCCTGAATGTGGTGCGCCACTAAGTTTTCTTCCTGGTACAAATGATGTAACTTGTGAATATTGTGGTAATAAATTTGAAATATCGGTAATAGAAACATTATTTGCTAAGGAACAAGAACGTGCAGCAGCTGCAGAAGCTGCTAAAGAAGATAAGTGGAAAACCGCAGAAGCAGGCGAAGAATGGAGTGAAGAGGAACTAGCGGCACTGAAAGTGTTTACATGTTCTTCTTGCGGGGCAGAAATAGTGACAGACGGCAATACACTTGCTACAGAATGTTGCTATTGTGGAAATCCAACAATGCTTCCTGGTAGATTTGATGGTGCATTGAAACCTGATTATGTTATTCCTTTCGTAAAAACAAAAAAAGATGCTGTAGAGGCATTAAAAGGTTTTTATAAAGGTAAGTTGCTATTACCTAGTTCTTTTGTTGCTAATAATAGAACAGAAGATATTCAAGGTATGTATGTACCGTTTTGGTTATTTGATTCTACTGTCAATGTATATGCTAATTTTAAGGCATACACTACAGAGAAATATGATGATGCCGATGAAACGGTAACAGAAACACATTATTATGATTGCGAACGTTTTGGAAAAGCTGAGTTTAATAACGTACCAGTAGATGGTAGCGTTAAAATGGATGATGCTTATATGGACAGTATTGAACCTTATGATTACGATCAAATGAAAGAATTTTCTGCAGGTTATTTAACAGGCTATTTAGCAGATAAATATGATGTTGATGCAGAAAGCAGTGCTCCAAGAGCAGATGAACGGATAAAAAATACTATGTTAAACGAACTTGGAAGCACATTGTCTGTAGCATATGAAGGATATGAAGTAAAGGATTGTGTTGTTAAAAAAGGTGAAGGTGCTGTAAAATATGCACTTGCTCCTGTATGGATTCTTTCTACAAAATATCAAGGCAAAGTCTACACTTTTATGATGAATGGACAAACAGGCAAATTAGTAGGTGAATTACCTGTTGATAAAACGAAACTTTATACTTATTGCGGCGGTTCATTTATTGGTGTATGTACTGTTGTTTATGGTGTTTTAAAGATGATTCTAGGTTAGGAGGGTGAGAATATGAAAAAAATATTCCAGGTTATTACAACTGTTGTGTTTGTTTTCTGTTTTTGGGCACAAGCTTTGGCCGCTCCTCCTAGTGTAGTGGACTCAGCATATTTGTTGAATGATCAGCAACTTGTTAGTTTAACAAAGACGCTTAACGCCTTAGAAAAGAAACACGATGTAAGAATTGCTGTTGTAGCAAGAAAATCAATGCCAACTAAAGGAGAAAAAGTTGGTGAGTATGCTAATTTCCTTTTAGATAAGCATTTTAATGATGGTGCAAAAGGTAATATGGTATTAGTACTTAATATGGAAACAAGAGATTGGTATGTTGCTACAGATGTTAAAATGAAAAATATCATTAGTGACTATGGTATTGAAACAATCGGTAAAAGTATTGTACCTGCGTTAAAAAATCAAGAGTATCTAAAAGCATTTACGGAATATGGTAAGAAAAGCGATGAGCTTATTACCTATTATGAAGAAAATGGAAAACCTTTAAAAGAAGATAATTGGCTAACTATAATTTTGAGTGCATTAGGAGCAGGTAGTCTTATTACCCTTGGTGCAGGCTATACGATGAAAAGTAGTATGAGCAATGTAGGTGAAAGACAAACTGCTAGTGAATATTTAAATCAAGATAGCTTCCAGGTAAGAGAAACAGCAGATTTATTCATGTATACAGATATTACGCGCACTGCTAAATCTAAAACTGTGTCGACATCGTCTGCAGATGATAAACATGGTGGCGGAGGCGGAAAGTTTTAGGCTAATTAGGGGGCAGTCTAAGATTTATCAAACAATGAGGATGGTATGAAGCAATGTAAGGGCGGCATTCATCAAAATATGTTGTTGCTAATACTGGCTATGAATAGAATATACAAATAAAAAACACATTGCTTTTAAAAAGCAATGTGTTTTTAATTTTTACGTTCTTTTTTACGAGCAAATTTATGTTGGTACATTCGTTCATCAGCAAAAAGAAGAAGTTGTTTGATATTTCTACCATCTTCCTTTGTATTAGATATACCATAACTAAAACTGCGTTCATATTGTGTACAACCACTTTTTAATTCTTCAGTTATTTCATTTAGCAGTGCTGGATAGTCGTACTCATATGAATTTGCAATAACCAAAAACTCATCTCCGCCTAGGCGACAAATAGTACGTGGTTCTGGTAATTTTCGTAAGGCATTTGCTGTTGAGATTATATAAGTATCTCCTTCTTTATGACCGTATGTATCATTAACAAATTTCAACATATCCATATCGATAAAGATAATTTGGAAATCTTCACCAGCATCTAATTGTTCTTTTAAATATTGCATGCCATAAGCACGATTATTAGTATTAGTTAGACTATCAACAAACGCAATACTTTCTATTTCTTTTTCTTTTGAAATATCTCTAATGATAAAAATTCGTGCAGTATCATTATTCCAAAGAATTTCATTCATCATAACAGAAAAATAATAGGTAGAATCATATTTCTCATCAGGAGTAAAAACAATTTCAAAAGAACTAGTAGTTTCATCAGATGGGACGTGAAGGTTACATAGTTTATCGCGAATAGCTTCAAGATGGTAAGGACTAATCTCAATTTTTTCAGCTGTTTCAGCATTATTGTAGATAGTTTCACCATTTTTCCCAATGATTACAATCCATTCATCGACGAAACTAATGATACGTTTAAGTAAATCTTGAGCTCTTTCTAGGTTAGTGTTTTGTTTAGCAATAACATTAGCTTCAGCAACTAAACGTTCTTCACGTTTTTTGATTTCTAAAGTCATTGCATTAAAAACATCAGAAAGTTCACCCATAAAGTCAACTTTTTGATCAAAATCGCCTTGAGTAACTTGTTTAGCCTGCCAAATCATGTGGGTAATAGAACCTTGCATTGCACGAATATCCCAAGTTAAAGGATTATCTTTAGCTGGTGGTTTCGTATTAATGTGACCATCAGCAAGACCTTTGCTAAAAGTACGCAATTCTAATACACATTCTTTTAAATATAGGAGCCCTTTTGCTAAATCTTGGGCATCCTCAGGCAGCTCGTCTAAATTCATTTCTGCATGTTTGGTATTGTAAAGGACATCACTTAAAAAATGAAAAAGGATATCATTTACTTCTTTATTTTTCATGTTCTACGGCGCCTCTAAAACGGCAAACTCTATCACCACTAGACCAGCAGTCTATTTCTTTAACGTCATATTTTGTACCAGTATATGTTTCCAAAATACCAGAAATAAAACCTTCGTCATAGGTACAAACAACTTCTCCTGTAATAGGTAATCCACTACAGTCAAGATCTTCACCAACAGTTAATGTAATATCACCATTAGAAGGGTTGAAGTTTTCGACACGTAAAATACCTATTTTTAAATCTTTAAGAACTTGTTGCAATTGTGCAATAAAACCGTTTAAGTCTTGGTTTAGATCCAAACAATTTTTAGCAAATTCTGAACCAGCTAAAAGGCCTGCAGCTCTAAATTTTTCATCACTAAATTGTTGACCATGTTCTTTAGTTAAAATATGGTTTATTGTGTATTGGAATAGACGGTAAACAATAACAGGCATTTCTGTCCCTAAATTACCTCTTCCTTCTTCAATATCACCAAGTGATTCCCAAGTAAAGTCACTGTGTTTCTTTTTTTCCATAAAAATATTTGACATAGCTTTCAACCTCCTAGCTTAATATTATAGATACAAATTAATTATAGCATGAATTTGATGTTAACACCTTAATAAACGGATGCAGTTTGCTGAAAAATCACAAACTATTGTATTAATTCAGCACGAACACGATTTAAGAGAATGAAGAAAATTTCAGATGCTTCATCACTTAAGCGAATAAGCACTTCATTACCGTTTTTAAGAGAAAATTTTAAAAGTGTTACTTCTAAATCTACGTTTTCTAGTTCAGCAATTGGAATTTTGATATTGTCTTCTTCACTAGAATATCTAACATATTTATTCGTAAGAATAATATTGCCTACGTTTTTGATAACTACTGCTTCAACTTCATGTTTAGGATGTTCGATTTGATCTCCTTTGAAATTGATAGTTTCATCTATTTCTAAACGTCGAGTTAGTTCGAAATAATTTTCTTCCATTTCAACCATTTTTCTTTCGCTAAGGCCAGCTTGTGTTGCTGCGTAGCAACTTTCACCATCGTCTAAAGGGAAGTCGATTTTTAATGGTTTAAGAGCAGTATTTTTTGCGCCCCAAATTTGACGATATTGTTTTAAAGCATTAGCAATATTAGGTTTAAGTTCTAATGGAACATCTAAACTTTCAGCAATGCCAACTAATTTTTCTTCTTCTTCAGGGGAAAAGCTTTTAGCTTCGGTTATACCTTCCATAATTGTATTAACATAACCATTGAAAATTTGAATGCGAATTTCTAGTCCGTCCATATCTTCATAATCAAAGATATCATTAATATCTTTTAAGGTAAGAGGTTCTGTGCCTTCAGTGATATGTCTACATCTAGAGAAATAAGCAGCTTTCTTTGCTGCGGAAATCGCAGATTTTTTTAATACATCTGATAAAGAAAGAATATTGCCAACGTGTTCTATTTCGGAAAATAAAGAATCTTCCTTAGAAACAACTTCTGTGTAAACAATATCTGCAACTTTTCTAAACATTGCAGAGCGTTGGGAAATATTGTTTTCATCTGGTTTAGCTTTCCATTTTTTGAAAGCGGCATCGATATCTGCTTGAGTAACATCGCTAGCTTTTTCAGCTTGAGCAAGTAAGTTATTTATTTCAACTAAAGCATTACCAGTATCTTTTTCACCAAAGAGTTTATCTATAAAGCCTATTTTATTTATTTCTTGTGTTTCAAAAGATTTCACTTTTTCACATCCTTTAAATTATTTTTATATACTATATAGAATTATACATTAAAAATCTCTATACTTAAAGAGGAAATGTGATATAATTTTAATGTAATTTTAAAATTGGAGATGAGAAAATGTCCATTTGGGACGAAAAAGGTAGTGGAGATATAAACTGGAAAAAGAATCTAATAGTGCTATGGATAGGGATTTTCCTAGCTTGTGCTAGCTATACAAGTTGTGTTCCTTTCTTGCCAGTTTATTTATTAAAAGAACTTCATGTTGACGAAGCAAATATTAATTTTTGGTCAGGCATAGTATATGCAATAACATTTTTAGGATCATCAATCATGGCTCCTTATTGGGGTGCTTGGGCTGATAAAATAGGGCAACGTAAAATGGCTATTCGTGCTGGTATAGGTTTATCTTTAACTTATTGGTTAGGCGCAGTAGTACAAAGTCCAGAACAATTTTTTGGTGTGCGTTTAATAACGGGTTTGATTAGTGGTTTTGTACCAGCATCTCTTGCTTTAGTATCTTCTTCTTTACCAGAGAATAAAATGGGTTGGGGAATGGGACTAATGCAAACAGCAATTGCTAGTGGCACAATTATGGGTCCGTTACTAGGTGGATATCTAAGTACCTGGTTTGGCATGAGGATGTCATTTTTTGTAGGTGCAGCAAGTTTACTTTTTGCTACGACTATGGTTTTCTTCTTAGTTAGAGATGGTGCCCATAACAAAGAAGTTATTGTTAAAAAAGTAAGTATGTTAGCTGATTTAAAAGAAGCATACAGTAATATAAGTTTGCGCTATGTAATGTGTATTTTTTTCTTGATACAAGTATGCACAATGCTTATTCAACCACTTGTAACAATATATGTTGGTGATTTGATGGGTGGTAATGATAATAAATCTATTGAAATGGCAGGCTGGATTTTTTCTATAGGTGGTATAGCTGGTATTTTAGCTGCACCATTTTGGGGAAATCAAGGTCAACGTTTTGGCTTTTTCAAAGTTTTAAGTATAGTATTTGCTTGCGCAGGCATAGTAAATTTATTTCAACCGCTAATAGGAAATATTTGGCAATTTGCTATAATACAATTTGTATATGGATTGTTCTTAGCAGGTGCTATTCCTAATGTTAACTCTGCTTTAGTGGAAGTTACAGATAAATCTATGAGAGGAAAATCTTTTGGATTAGTAACTTCAGCACAACAATTTGGTGGTGTTGTTGGACCTGTTTTAGGTGGCATTATGGGATCTATGATGTCTACTAAATACGTTCTTTTTATTACGGGATGCGTACTTATTTGTGCTGCATACTATAATTACAAGACAAGGGTCGCCAATAAAGTTATATATTAAATTATATAAATAAAATTTAACGAGGTGATTATTATGTTAAAAGAATTTGAAGGCGAAATGCCTAAGATTGATGCAAAAGCAATGGTGTTTGAAGAAGCATCTGTCATTGGAAAAGTTGAAATGAAAGCTTATAGTAGTGCATGGTTTAATGTAACTATTAGAGGTGATGTAAATCGCATTGAAGTTGGCGAATACACAAACATTCAAGATAATTCTTGTTTACATGTTGCTGATAACTATGCATGTGTTGTAGGTGACTTTGTTACTGTTGGTCATGGTGCAATTTTACATGCGTGTACAGTTGAAGATCATTGCTTAATCGGTATGGGAGCGACAGTTTTAGATGGTGCAGTTGTTGGTAGAGGCTCTATCGTAGCAGCGGGTTCTGTTGTAACCAAAGGTACTATCATTCCACCATTTTCATTAGTAACTGGAATTCCAGGCAAAGTAGTAAAAACCTTAAGTGAAGATAATATTGCTAATATTCATGCTCAAGCAGTAAAATATAAAGATTTATGGACTAAACGCTACAATTTATTACCAGATGGTGGCGGCGAAACATATCACGGAGAAAAGATTGTTTAATAATTAACAATCTAGAGGAGATTTATGGCAAAGAAAGATAATAAATATACCAAAACAATTTCAAATAAAAGTCAGGTGTTTGGGTTAGGTCGTCCTCTTAATTTAGGCGAAACTACCACAAGACAAGCAACCTTACTAGCACTTATTTCCGGTGTTTGTTTTGCTATTTGGCGCACTATTGCAGGTGACCCAAGTGCTACTATAGGAACATTTGCGGTTGCTGCTGGTGCTAATGTGTTTTTCTCGTTTTTTATAGCACAGGAACTCGATCCAGAGCCTTCTAGAAAAATATGTGGCTTAATTGGTGCTGTATTAACAGTTGTTGGTCAAGTTGTTTGGGGAGCTGGTTCTATAACGGTTTTGATTTGGGCATTATTTGTCCTTAGACTTTTAAATCGTTCCTCAGGTTCAAGACACCAAATCGGAGATAACGCAATTATAATCCTTATGGCGTTTTGGTTAGGAAAAGAAGGCTTTTGGATTTATCCAATTGTTACTGGTGTAGCTTATATAATTGAAAGCCAAATAAAAGGCGGATATTACCGCAGTTTATATATTTCTGGTTTAGCTTTTGCTACAGCAGCGATGGCAGTTCAAACGGGTGAAAAAGCCGTACTCTCTGTATCATATCTTTGGTTAATGGGTATTACTTGTATTCTATTACTACCAGAAATTACTATGGCAAATTACACAACCGCAAAAGGTGATCAAGATGGAGTTAGACTTATTCCTCAACGATTACAAACTGCACAAGGTTTTATGATGGTAAGTTCATTTTTGTTAGCTTGGTTCCAAGGTGATGAAGCTGCGAAAGCGCTTGTTCCAGTATGGATGGCAGCATCAGGTTGCGGTATTTATTTGTTGTTTTATTTAATTAAAAATAAAAAAGAAAATAGAAATTTGGAGGATTAAACATGAGCGAAAATAGAAAAGTAAAAGTAACAACTAACAAAGGTGAATTTGTTATTGAAATGTTTGAGGATAAAGCACCATTAACAACTAAGAATTTTATTGAATTAGTTGAAAAAGGTTATTATGATGGGATTGTTTTTCATAGAGTAATTGAAGATTTCATGATTCAAGGTGGAGATCCTACAGGAACTGGTATGGGTGGTCCTGGCTATAAAATTAAAGACGAATTTGGCGAAGGCTTACGTCATGATGATGAAGGTATTTTATCTATGGCTAATGCAGGTCCAAATACTGGTGGTTCCCAATTTTTCATTACACTTGCGCCAACACCATGGCTTGACGGCAAACATGCTATTTTTGGAAAAGTAGTAGAAGGAATGCCAATAATTCGTACTATTGGAATGTGCAGAACAGATTTTAGAGATCGCCCAGTAGAAGAAGTTGTTATGGAAAAAGTAGAGGTCTTAAAATAAAATGACAGCTTTTGTTTATATTTTGCGCTGTGGTGACGGTTCCCTTTATACTGGTTGGACTAATGATTTAGAACATAGACTAGAAATGCATAAAAGTGGAAAGGGCGCTAAATATACTCGTGGCAGAGGTCCTTTGGAACTTATTCATCAAGAACGCTTTGATACTAAAGAAGAGGCTATGCAACGAGAATACGCAATTAAGCAATTAAGCAAAAAAGATAAAGAGGAATTATGTCAAGGATAGATAATGATATATTCTGATGTAATATCAAATTAATAAAAAAACACTTGCATTATTTTTTTTATTATCATATAATGGACGAGTAAGTGATTTGAGCAAGGCTCGGTCTCGAACAAGTTTATTTTTTAGGAGGCCCAATATGACAGGCAAAGTAAAATGGTTTAATGCAGAAAAAGGTTATGGTTTTATCGAACGCGAAGATGGTGGCGATGTATTTGTTCATTTCTCCGCAATCCAAACTGATGGATTCAAAACTCTTGAAGAAGGTCAAGGCGTAGAATTTGACGTAGTTCAAGGCGATCGCGGTGAACAAGCTGCTAACGTTGTTCGTTTGTAAGATATAGATAAGTTAATTTTAAAATTAGCATATATTTTTCAATGAACCCAAAGGGACATTTTCTTAGGAAAATGTCCCTTTGTTTTTTATTGATAAATTTGGTATAATTTAGTTGTAAGATAAGGTTGTTTTTATTTAGAAAGCAGGTATATATGGTAAGAGATAATTTATTTAGAAAAATAATTATAATAATGTGTGCTTTTAGCATAGTTTTTGGATGCGAAAATTATATATTCGCCTCTAATATAAGAACAGGTGAAGAATTTGTTCCTGTAGTCGATGTGAAAATTAGGGGGAATACTGTTCCTCTGACTGATGTATTTGGTAGAGATCCTAATGCATTAAAAATTACGGATGAAATTGCTGGTTCACAAGAAGAGAAAGAAAGAAAAGAGGCAATAAAGGATGCTTATTTAGATTCTTACTATATTAGCTTGGCAGCAGAAACTTGTTTAAGTGCATATGATCCGAAAACATCTGTATTAATTGAACATTTGAGTGATCATGGTTGGAAATCTATGCCTGTTAAAAAGAACTTAGATGGTGTAGAAATTAATTTTATGATTTACAAAAAACATTTAAAGCAATTGGATAAAAATATTTATTTGGTAGCTTTTCGTGGTAGTGCCTCAGAAGGAGATTGGAAACTTAATTTTAAAACAAGTCAGGAACCTTTTGGTGGAAATAGCTTTGAAGAATCTTTGAAAATTGCTGATGAAAAAGGTTTGCCGTCTTCGTTTCCTAAAGTGCATAAAGGTTTTAATAGATATTCAGAGGCCGTTTTAAAAACGATGCTTGATACAGATAATGATGGCATAGTAGATAAACCTTTATTTCAAATCGTTTTAGAAGATAAAAACACATTTGCAATTTTATCCGGTCATAGTTTAGGTGGAGCAGTAGCCACTTTAGTAGGTTCTAAGTTAGCATCCTATGGAATTGCAAAAAATCGATTTATTGTAGTAACATTTGGTGCTCCAGCTATTGCAAATGCTGCTTTTGTTAAAGAATATGAAGATAGCATAGATTTGATTCGTATTACAACTAAAGCAGATCCTATACCTGGTAGTTTACAAACATTTTTTGGTGGCTATAAACAATTTGGGGAAAATATTAAATATGATGTTTCACCGATTTGGTCTAACCATCAACATGATATGACACTGTATTATGATCAAAGTATTACCGAATTTTTTAAACAGCGCGATATAGCTGTTAAAGCAGGTATTGAGCAGTTAACACCGGATAAAATAATTATTAAACCTAAATTACCTACATTTGCAATATGGGTCGGAACATCTGGTGCAGTAGAAAAGCATAAATATGTTCCTGATGTTAAGCGTTTTATGATGTTAGAATATGAACGTATTATACCTAATTTTGTAATAATGGATGAAAACTATAACATGAATCAGGAAAAAATGGATATGCTGAAAATGTATTCAAAGGCCGAAGAAGCTGGTGCAGATTATATTTTGGTGTTAGAAATTGATGGTAGAAGCGTGCAGGATAGTAGAAGATGGTATATGAACTTAAATCAAGTTGTATTTGATGTGAAAAAACGTGAAATGCTTGCTATGGATTCGTTCTCTCATAATGTATCAGCAACTTCTGGTAACATTGTGGCAGCTATTAATAATATTAATTCTGGTAAGGAAAGATTAGTAGAAAAATTCCCGTGGATTGAAAGAAAAGATAATTAGTGTTTAAGAAGAAGGAGGAACTGTCAATGTCTAACGAAAAATTTTATATTTGTAAAAAATGTGGTAATTTAGTAGGTATGATTTTAAATGCAGGTGTTCCAATGATGTGTTGTGGTGAAAAAATGGAGCCACTAAGAGCTAACAGTATAGATGCATCTAAAGAAAAGCATGTTCCTGTAGTTACTGTTAATGGTTCTATTGTAACAGCAAAAGTTGGTAGTGTTGAACATCCAATGACAGCAGAGCATCATATTGCTTGGGTATACCTTCAAACTAAAAAAGGTGGGCAACGCCGCATCCTAGAACTTAATGATAAACCTGAAGCAACCTTTGCCCTTGTAGATGGTGATCAACCTTTAGAAGTATATGCATATTGTAATTTGCATGGATTATGGGTAACAGAAATTAAAAAGTAGGTATAAAAAAGCGTAGTAATTAAAAATTACTACGCTTTTTGCTTGACTTCGAGTCAACTCTAGAAGGTATTATAAAAAAAAGATACTTAGGAGGTTGACATGAAAAAAATATGGCTTAGTTTAGGTATTTTAATTTTAGCAATAATGATAATCGGCTGTGGTAATAAAGGCAATATTCAAAAAGTAGAAAGTTCTGCAGTAACTACTACAACTACAGCATCACCTTCTGCAGGAAGCACAGACAAATATTCAGGTTTAGCTGGGAAAAAAGTTTTGATAGCATATTTTTCTTATAGTGGAAACAATATAATCACTGCACAAACATTGCGAGCTAAAGTAGGTGGAGATGTATATGTAATTGGACCAGCAGTTGCTTATGGTAACGATTATGCTGCAGTTTCTGCTCAAGGGCGTCAAGAAGTTAGAAATGGATTTAAACCAGCTTTAAAAAATCCAGTTCCTGATCTTTCTAAATATGATGTAATATTTTTAGGTTCACCAATTTGGTGGGGATCAATGGCACCACCAGTAGCAACATTTCTTAGCGAGGCAAAACTAGATGGAAAAATTATTGCTCCATTCTGTAGTCATGCAGGATTTGGCGCAGCTAATTATTTTGATGACATAGCTAAAGCAGCGCCTAATGCAAAAGTCATTCCAGGAGTTTCATTAGATCGCAGAGGCATCGAAGGTGCTGATATAATAAATGGTAAAGGTGAAAAATTAACAATTACTGCAGAAGAACGTAGTAAATACCCAAGCCCAGATCAAGAATTTGAAAAATGGTTGCAAAATATTAAACTTTAGCATAAAAAAACCTTTCAACATTAATAGTGTTGAAAGGTTTTTTATTAAATAATTTTAGTTGTCCAGTCTTCGATATTCCAAACAGTTGAAACAAGACCTTCATAGAATTCAGGTTCATGGGAAACAAGCAAAATAGTGCCTTTGAAATCTTTTAAAGCACGCTTTAATTCTTCTTTAGCATCCACATCTAAATGGTTTGTAGGTTCATCTAAAACTAGCCAGTTAATTTGCTTTAGCATAAGTTTGCAAAGACGGACTTTTGCTGCTTCGCCACCACTAAGAACGAAAACTTTACTAGTAATGTGGTCGTTAGTCAAACCACAACCAGCAAGCGCTGCACGCACTTCATAGTTGTTCATGCCAGGATATTCGTTCCAAACATCATCTAAAGCAGTATTTTGGTTTTTCTCACGTTCTTCTTGTTCGAAATAACCAGGTTCAACAAAATCGCCTAATTCTACATTACCTTCGATAGGTTTTATTTTACCTAAAATAGTTTTTAAAAGAGTTGTTTTACCAAGCCCGTTTACACCACGAATAGCGATTTTTTCGCCACGTTCAATGTTGAAACTTACAGGTTTAGTAAGAGGAGAATCATAGCCTAAAACTAAATCTTTTGCTTGTACAATGAAACGACTAGGGGTGCGAGCTTCGTTAAACTTAAAGGTTGGTTTAAGTTTTTCCCTTGGTTTTTCAATAATATCCATTTTATCTAGTTTCTTTTGTCTACTACGTGCCATACCGGTCGTAGCAACACGTGCTTTATTACGCGCAATAAAATCTTCTAGTTTAGCAACTTCTTGTTGTTGGCGTTCATAAGCACTTTCTTTTTGTGATTTATAGATAGCGTAAAGCTCTTGGAATTTATCATAATCACCCGAATAACGAGTAAGTTCACAGTTTTCTAAGTGATAAATAACATTTACAACATTATTTAAAAATGCAATATCATGAGAAATTAAGATAAATGCATTTTCGTAGTTTTGCAAGAACTTAGTAAGCCATTCGATGTGTTCAACATCAAGATAGTTTGTAGGTTCGTCTAAAAGAAGAATAGAAGCATTTTGTAATAAAAGTTTTGTTAAAAGCACTTTGCTGCGTTGTCCACCAGAAAGTTCAGCAACATCTTTATCTAGACCAATGTCACCAAGTCCAAGTCCGTTAGCAAATTCTTCTATTTTACTATCAAGAGAATAGAAACCGCTGCTTTCTAATTCTGACTGTATTTCGCCAACTTTAACCATCATTTTATCTAATTCTTCAGGTGTAGCGGACTCCATCTTATCATAAATTGTAAGCATTTCTTGTTCTGCTTCAAAATCAGCATTGAAAGCAGTGTGAAGCACTTCGCGGATAGTCATGCCTTTTTCTAAAGTGCTTTGTTGATCTAAATAACCAACAGTAACTTTACCAGGCCATTCTACTTTACCATCATCTGGTAAAAGATTACCTGTAACAATATTTAAGAAGCTGGATTTGCCTTCGCCATTAGCGCCTACAAGACCAACGTGTTCTCCTTTTAATAACTTGAAAGAAACATTTTCAAGAATTTGTCTGCCGCCAAAGGAATGGCTAACATTAGTAACGTTTAAATAACTCATGGTAAACCTCTTTCATTAAAAATATACTCCTAATTTTACCCAAAGGAAGAAATTTTGTAAAGGATATTTATTTTAAGATAACTTTATGATATGCTTTTATAAAGACAAAAAGGGGGAAACTCTTATGATAAGTGGAAAAAAGAATGAAATTCATAAGCTTTTACCATATTTAAGTGAAAACTTGCAATTAGGACTAAAGTACATATTAGAAACAGATTTTTCTAATATGGAAAATGGCACTTATGAAATAAAAGGTAAAGATGTATTTGCTATAGTAAATACTTACGATACCGAGGCCGCTGAGGCTAAAAAGCCAGAAAGACATGTTGAATATATTGATATTCAGTATTTGAATAAAGGTTCTGAAATAATATATTATGATGAAGATATTAAAAATTTAAAATTAGTGGAAGATTACGCAGAAGAAAGAGATTTACTATTTTATGAAGATTTTTCTGAACAAAACCAGGTTGTTTTAGGACAAAAAGTGTTTGCCATTTTCTTTCCTTGGGAGTATCATCGTCCAGGCTGTAAAATAGGAGAAAATAAAGAGTCTGTTCAAAAAATTGTAGTGAAAGTTCGCAAGTAAAAATCGAGGGGCAAAACGGTATAAAAAGATTTTTTGAAAAATAATGTTGACAAAGAATTGTGTTTATACTATAATAACTTTCGTAGTCGTTTTGACGTATTCCTCGATAGCTCAATCGGTAGAGCACTCGGCTGTTAACCGAGTTGTTGTAGGTTCGAGTCCTACTCGAGGAGCCAATGGCCGGTTGGTCAAGCGGTTAAGACACCGCCCTTTCACGGCGGTATCAGGGGTTCGATTCCCCTACCGGTCACCATACGGGCGCTTAGCTCAGCTGGGAGAGCGTCTGCCTTACAAGCAGAATGTCGGCGGTTCGATCCCGTCAGTGCCCACCAAAAGAAAAAAGATGAACATTTTGTTCATCTTTTTTTGTTTTCAAATAAAAAAACATTTAAACATTGACGTTATTGTGATATAATTACATGGTAAGAAAAAATTATTAGTGGAGGCGGTATTTATGAAATTAAACAAAAAATTTTTAACTGTATGTGCAGCAACTGCTGTTGCATTAAGTATGTCTGCTAGCTGTTTTGCAGAAGAGTTATTAATTAAAAACATTGGGGGAAAAGCAGGAAAAGTAAAAATTAATGCTCCTGTTATCACTGGTGCTCAAGGTGGTCCTAAAGTAGATCGTCATGTCAATATTCTTTTAGCAGAATATGCATTGGTTCCAGCTTATTCAATAATTCCAACTGCTCAAGCTGAAGAAGGAAGACAAGTTTTTATAGATGAAAATGGTGAAATTACTAATGCTAAAAAATATAATGCATATATGAAAGTTCTTGCTAAACAAGTAAATAATGATTTCAATGAAATGAAAGCAGCTACAGGAACTGTTGCTGATCTTTTCTTAGACACAGAATATGCTGTTAAAGCTCATAGTGATACATTTATTTCTGTATACCAAGAATCAAAATATAATACTGGTGGAGCTCATGATAATGTGTATGTTGATACATTCAATTATGATTTGAAAACTGGTAGAGCGATGTCTCTTGAAAATATGTTTGCAGCAGGTGCTGATTACAAAACAAGACTTAATATGTTAATCGACATTCAAAATAAAGGAACAGAACGCATTATTGACATCATGCATGATCGTGCAGGTAGTGATGCAAAAGCATATGCTAAAAAACCTTCCAACATTACTGGCAAGGAAAAATTCTATGTTACTGATAAAGCTGACATTGTAATTGTTTATGCACCAGGCGAAATAGCTCCTATTTCAGAAGGTATCCAAACTTATACAATTGCTGTTGATACAATTGCAGATATTATTCATATCTAATATAATCAAAGTAGAGGGATAAGCATATGCGCTTATCCCTTTTTTATTTACCATTGAAAGGATATAAAAATGAAATTAAGTAACATTTTAAATAGTAATGATATAAGTATTTCCTGTGAGATATTTCCACCTAAATCAGGTAGTGAATTGCAAAATGCATTTGGTATTATAAGCAAAATAGCAGATACTGGTACTGATTTTATGAGTGTTACTTATGGTGCAGGAGGAACTTCAGTAGGAGAAACTGTTGCTATTGCTGCTGAAATAGAAAAAAATGGTTTGCCAGCACTAGCACATTTAACTTGTGTTGGGGCGGATGAAAGTAAAATTGAAGATATCCTTTCTAAATTACAAGCTTCTGGTATTGAAAATGTTTTAGCATTACGAGGAGACTTAATAACAGAAGGCGATACAAAAGGTTCTTTTGCACATGCAAGTGATTTAGTAGCAAAAATTAAAAGTTATGGCGATTTTTGCGTGGGTGGAGCTTGCTATCCTCAAGGTCATCCAGAAGCAATTAGTCTAGATCAAGATATTTTAAACACAAAAATAAAAGTAGAATCCGGTTGTGAGTTTTTAGTAACACAAATGGTATTTGAAAACGAAATATTATATAATTACATGTATCGTTTGATGGCTAAAGGAATTAATGTTCCTGTTGTACCTGGAATTATGCCAGTTACCAATGTAAGCCAAATAAAAAGAATTTGTGAGCTTAGTGGAACAACTTTGCCACCTCATTTTAGAGCTATTGTTGAAAAGTTTGCTGATAAACCAGAAGCAATGCAACAAGCAGGTATTGCATATGCTACAGGGCAAATAGTTGATTTGATTGCTAATGGATTTAGTAATATTCATGTATATACAATGAATAAACCAGAGATTATAGGTACAATAAGAAAAAATCTTTCTGAACTTTTGAAATAGTAGAAAGTGATGTATTATGAAATACAATAGAGAAGAAGCCTTAAGGTATTTTGGAACGACTAAAGATGATGTAAGAGCAGGATCCTTAGTTGATTTAGCTTATTTAAAAGTTCGTAACGAGGTTAAAGCTAAATCTACATACATGCGCGTAGCATGTGAAATTAATGATTCTACTGTACTGATAGATGGTCGCGAAAAATTTAATAGCAAGGATTTAGCAACACACCTAAAAGGTTGTAAGGAAGTATTTTTATTTGCTGCAACACTTGGGGCTGGTGTTGATAAAGTGTTGCGTCAACTTACAGTAACAGATTTAGCGGAAGCTGCAGCTGTACAAGCTGTTAGTGCGGCTCTAATTGAAAGTTATTGTGATGAGATTTGTTGTGAACTAGAACGCAGTTTGCCTGAGGGGGAAAGCTTAACTAATAGATTTTCTCCTGGATATAGCGACTGGGATTTATTAGAGCAAAAAACACTAACAAATCTACTTGATACATCCAAAAAAATAGGTCTAACTTTGACAGATAGTTGTATGATGGCGCCTATAAAATCTGTTACAGCAGTAATCGGTATTCGTCAAGGGAAGACTGAAAAAAATATTAATAAATGCGATGAATGTACTAATGGTAATTGTGAATATCGCAAAACTAACTAAAGGAACAGTGAAATATGAAATTTAAAGAGTTATTAAAAAAAGAAATATTGTTTTTTGATGGAGCAATGGGAACAATGCTTCAAGCTCAAGGTTTAAAACCAGGCGAACTTCCTGAAATTTGGAATTTCACTCATCCAGAAGTTATCCAGAATGTTCATCGTTCTTATATTGACGCTGGTGCTAATTTAATAAAAACAAATACTTTTGGTGCGAATGCTTTGAAATTTCCTCAAGGCGGGGAATATACAGTAGAGGATGTAGTTTGTGCCGCTGTAGAAAATGCACGTAAAGCAATTAATGGTAAAGAAAAAACTTTTATTGCACTTAATTTAGGACCAACAGGTAAACTGTTAGAGCCATATGGAGATTTACCTTTTGAGGAAGCTGTAAAATTATATGCAGAGACAGTTAAAGCAGGTGTTAAGGCTGGGGTAGATGTTGTTCTAATAGAAACAATGAGCGACAATTATGAGGCGAAGGCAGCTATTTTGGCTGCTAAAGAAAATAGTGATTTGCCTATTATTAGTTCTTTTACTTTTGATATTGATGGTAAACTTCTAACTGGTGCTTCTGTTACTTCAACTTGTGCTATGGCAGAAGGCTTAGGAGTAGACATCATTGGTTTTAACTGTGGTTTAGGACCAGAGCAAATTTTAAACTTCTTAGAAGAGGGATTAAGTGCAACGGATTTACCGTTTATGATAAATCCTAATGCAGGTTTACCTGTAGAACGCGATGGAAAAACATATTTTGATGTAGATCCAGATGAATTTGCTAATATCATGTCTAAAATTGCCGAAAAGGGAATTGCTATTTTAGGTGGTTGTTGTGGTACAACTCCAGCACATATTCAAAAATTAGTAGAAGTTTGTAAAGATTACAAACCCTTTAATAATGCAGTAAAAAAGACTATTGTAGCTGCTTATGGTAATGCAGTAGTTTTTAATGAAGAAGCAATTATAATTGGTGAAAGAATAAATCCAACTGGTAAGCCAAGATTAAAGCAAGCGATTCTTGATGAAGATTTTGACTATATATCTAAGTTAGGTATTGAACAAATCGAAAAGGGTGCTCATGTTTTAGATGTTAATGTTGGTGTTCCAGGAATTGATGAACCTAAAATTTTAGAAAAAGCAATACTTACTTTGCAAGGGATTACTTCTGTTCCATTACAAATAGATACCTCAAATTATGAGGCAATGGAAAAGGCATTACGTATTTATAATGGTAAGCCTTTACTAAACTCTGTTAATGGTAAAGAAGAATCAATGACAAAAGTTCTACCTCTTGTGAAAAAGTATGGTGCAGTTGTAGTAGCGCTTTGCTTAGATGATAATGGAATCCCAGAGGACGCCGCTGGAAGAATTGAAATTGGTGAAAGAATAATTCATCAAGCAGCTTTATATGGTATTGATGCTAAGAATATTATTATCGATCCATTAGCTCTAACTATTAGTACAGGTAGTGAAAATGCTAAAGTTGATTTAGAAATCATTAGGCATTTTACTGCTAAAGGGATTAAAACAATTATGGGCGTTTCTAACATCTCTTTTGGTTTGCCTAATAGAGATGCAGTCAATACAACTTTCTTTGCTCTTGCACTTGAAGCTGGGCTGTCCTGTGGCATCATTAATCCTAATACTGAAAGAATGATGGAAACCTATTATGCCTATAATGCTTTAGGTGGTTTTGATGATGGTTGCAAAGCGTACACAGCGCAATTTGTTGACAAGCCTAAAGAACAAGCAGTGTCAGCAGGCAAAGAGGAATATTCTTTAACTGAAGCGATTATTAAGGGGTTATCTAAACAAAGTTGCGAGGCAGTAAAAAAACTACTTACTACTGAAGAACCTTTAGATATTATTAATAAATATATGATTCCTGCTTTAAATGTTGTAGGTGAGGAATTCGAGCAAAAACGTTTATTTTTACCACAACTTTTAATGAGTGCAGATAGCGCAAAAGCTGCTTTTGAAATTATCAAAGATTTCACTAGTAAGAATAATATCGAAAGTGATAAACAAGTTATCGTTATGGCAACAGTAAAAGGCGATATTCATGATATTGGTAAAAATATTGTTAAAGTACTTTTAGAAAATTATGGTTACCGTATTGTGGATTTAGGCAAAGATGTAGCACCAGAAACAATTGTGGCAGCAGTTGTGGAATACAAGGCAGAATTAGTAGGTTTATCAGCTTTAATGACTACTACTGTTGGAGCGATGGAAGAAACTATTAAAGAATTACGCAAAGTTTCAACTTGTAAAATTGTAGTAGGCGGTGCAGTACTTACTGAAGAATATGCAGCGCGAATTGGAGCAGATGCCTATGCTGCAACAGCTATTAACGCAGTGAACTATGCTAATGAAATATTAAAATAAATATAAAAGTCTATTGCAGATTTCTGTAATAGACTTTTTGTTTTGCTTGCAAGAATAGGCAAAAGGATTTAAGATAATAGTAACATCATGAAAGGAATAATTTACTTAAAAAATAAATTATAAAAACATTTTGGAAGAAAGCAATTCTAATATAATAACTAGACATAGAAAACTTATAGCAGCAGTATTTTATTTATTTTTAATTGGCTATGTATATCAATCGCCAGAGGTGTTTCATCCAAGCTCTGTAGAAGATATTCAAAACTGGATACTAGGCTTTGGTATTTGGGGACCAATTGTATATGTTGCTTTATATACTATAAGGCCAATATTGTTGTTTCCAAGTCTTTTGCTAAATTTGGCAGCAGGTATACTCTTCACACCTATAGTAGGAGTACTATTGCTATTATGTGGAGGATTAAGTAGCGCTACATTATTATTCTTTGCTTCGCGTTTAGGATTTGGAGAAAATCTTTTTGTGGAGCATGGAGGCAAATGGGGACTGAAGATTCATAATTATTTGGCTGATGAAAAGAAAAATTTTATTCGCATGTTATGGTTAAGAACGGTACCTATTTTCCCTTATGATGCCATTAGTCTTATGACAGGTTGTACAACAATGTCTTATAAACCATATGCCCTAGCAACTTTTCTAGGTATGATTCCAGGAGCTATAGCATATGTATTTTTAGGTAAATCATTATTTGATTATTCATTTATGGTTGCAACTTTAGTTTTATTAGTTGCATTTGGAATACCGTTATTGTTATGGAAGATTACTGGCGAAAAAGATCGAATGTGAGGTGATAGCAATGCTTGAAAATAATACTGAAATTGAAATAAAATTAGTGCTAGACAAGAAGAATCTTAAAGAACTTTTAGATTCAGCATTGGTAAGTAAAAATACTATTAAAGGTAGTAAAAAAGAACTTAAATTAGTAAGTACTTATTATGACACTCCATCGTTATATTTAAAACAAGCAGGCATAGCTTATCGTGTTCGTAAAGACGGTAAGAAATATGAGGCTACAATAAAAACAGATAAAATAGCAGCAGGAGGATTTTCCGAACGCTGTGAATATAATTTACCTTTAAGATCTGCAAAACCTATAATTGAAGGCTTTGAAACATTAGGTTTTCAAGATGATTTGCAAGATATCTTGCAAGGGGAAACCTTAGAAAAACTTTTTACTGTTGATGTAAAAAGAGAAGTTCGCCTTTTGAAAATAAGAAAAAATACCACCGTTGAATTAGCAATTGATCAAGGTGAAATAAAAGGCGAGAAATACAAAGATAAAATTGATGAGATTGAATTTGAAATAAAAAAAGGTAATCTAAGTGAACTGCTTAATTTTATTGCTCGACTTGCAGAAAAAGTAGTATTCTTTGTAGAGCCTCGCAGTAAATTTGCGCGGGGATTAGCTTTGTTAGGTTTATTAGAGAAAAAGACTAGTTCTAAAAAAGTTAAAATATCAAGCAAAGAACTAGCTTATGATGAATTTAGAAAGATGTTTTTCATAAATGCAGATGGCGTTTTGAAAAACCAAAAGACATTTTTAGATTCAGGTAAGAATAAAGATGCAGAAATTACATTTTTAAAATCCTTTGAGAATCTAGAAGGTCTATTAGCCTGGACAGGTAGCTCTATTAATGTTGCTGATAAAATTAAACAAAATCTAGATGTAGCATTAAAACCTTTAGTTGCATTTAGCAGGCTAAAACGTTTATTATATCAATGGGAAAAAATTGGGTATAAAGAAAATAGTTTAGTAACAATATTACTCAATGAAAAGATAGCAAGCTTAAGCAATAACATAAATAAACAAGTTGGCAAAGGTATTTATAATAGAGTCATGTTTGCAGCCCTTGCAGAATTAGAAGGCGCAAAATGGAGTAACGATAAATACTTGCCAGCAGGAGAACAAATTAAATGTCGTCTAGATGAACTGTTTGCTGAAATAAACACTTTAGCGAAAGATGCTAAGAAAAAATTAACAGCAGAACAAGCGCTTAAAGCTTATAATCTAGTTAGCATTATTTATGCAAATAAAGATTTGTTCAAAGGTTCTAGTTGGGATAAAAGTTATAATAAACAATTAGAAAAAGCCTACTACGAATTACAAGAACTCTGTGTAGATGGCTATGAATATAAAGGGTTATTGGATTTTGCAAGAGGCAAAGTTTCACCTGCTTTAAATAAAGAGATAGGAATACTCTTAGGCTGGCGCATGAAACTTGTTACTGCGAATGAAAAAAAAGCTTATAAAGAATTTATGAAGCTTAATGATTTATTGAACAAATAAATTAATAGAAAGATGGTACTAGTTATGAAAAAGTTTTTTCTTGTTGTTATGCTTTGTATGAGTTTTTGCTCTCAAGTTTTAGCAGCAGAAGAGCCAGCAACTACTACAACTGAAAAAGGATCTATCTTTACAAGTATTCCAGAGAGAAAAACAGTAAATTCTCTGTCGGATGTTATGAGTGCAACAGATGCTAGTAAAATTCAGCAGCTAATTGCAGCTAATTTGATTGACTATAATACTAATAAAGATAAAATGTCGGTTAACGCTTGGGTTCTTGAGAAGGTGCAAAACAATATTTTTAGTGTTTCAGATGCTAGAAAAATAGAAATTGCCCAAGAAATAGTTGATACTATTAAATCAAGTAAAGAACAAGAAAAATCTTTACAAGAAGCAGTTGCTTCTGGTGAAAGTAAAAGTAGTTGGTTAGATAAGAAGTTAAAAACTTATGTAACAAAAGCTATTGAAATAACTGGTAGCGATGTGACTAATTTTAAACCTAAGGGAAGAACAGAAGGGTTTAGTATAGCAGGGAAATCTTGGAGCGGAAGCATCTTAACTTCTAAAGAAGCTGAAGTTTTACGTAATGATTTATTGCAAGGTTCTGATGATGGACTTAAAGCAGCATTAGCAGTTTCTTTAGTAATTGCTGCATCTCAAAGTGAAGTTGCTATTGTAAATACAGTAGCACCTAAACAACTAACAGTTATCGCAATTAATGCAATGAATGAAGCAAAAACAGTTTTAAGAGTAAAAAATGGCGATATTAGTGGCAAAGAAGGAGCTGCTGTTCTAGCAGATACTGCAACCGCATCCTTGGTAGGACTTTTATCAGGTTTTGATTTTAAACAGATAGGATTTATTGCTGGCGCGGCAGCAGGAACAGCTGCTGGTGGTGCTCTTGATGGTGCTACTGGAGGCATAAGTTTAGGTAGTATAACAATAAATGGTGCTTTAATCGGTGCGTACCTTGGTGAAAAAATCGGAAGCAAAATCGGCAATAGCTTAAATGATACCTTTGATATTAAAGTTCATGCTAAAATCATTAGCGAATTCGAAGGGTTTTTAGGTGGGACAGTACTTAGTGTTTTAAATATCGAAGATGTAACTAGTGCGTTAGAACAAATTGACGAGGAAGAAGAAATAAAAAATACTAGCGAAGAAAAAGGTTTCTTTGCTAGCGTATATGAATCAATAACAAATGGAATGAGCTCTGCATGGGAGTGGATGAAAGATATCTGGTCATCTTCGTGGAATGCAGTAACAGGTTGGGTCTAAAACAAAAAGAACTATTGCGTATTAAGCAATAGTTCTTTTTTTATGGCATAATTTTTTCTAATATAGGTAATAAAAGAGGTGCGATAATCGAAGTAGAGATACCAGTTAAGGCGATTGACACACCAGCAATTGCTAATTGCAAAGGTGATTTATTTGCACAAGCACTTGTTCCGAGTCCATGACTTGAGGCACCAATAGCAAGACCGATAGCAATATCATTTTTGATTCCAAATAAGGCGAGAACTTTATGATTAATAGATGCACCCAGCATACCAGTAAAGATTACGCAAGCAACAGTAAGTGCTGGAATGCCACCAATAGCAGCAGATATTTCCATGGCAATAGGTGTAGTTACGGATTTTGGTATTAAGGATAAAAGCACATCTGGGCTAGCACCGAAGATTTTGCTGCATACATAGATGGAAGTAACGCCGGCTAAGGTTGCAACAATAATCCCAGAAACAATAATAGATAAATTTTCTTTTAAAGTTTTAATATTTTCTATTAAAGGTAGAGCGAGTGCAATAGTGGCAGGACCTAAAAGAAAATGAATAAAGACTGCACCATTAAAATACTGATCATAAGTAATGTTTGGATGTAGTAAAAGTACAGCCATACACATCAAAGTCGAAGGAATTAGAGGCGGCAAGCCATTAATTTCAAAGCGACTAATTAAAAATTCACTAAAGCTATAAGCAACAATAGTGAGAGCTATACCAAAAAGAGGAGAGTTAATTAGAATATCTGGAAAAAACATTATTCTCCTCCTTTCTTATTGCGACGCCCTAAGGCAAACTCCAAGAAAGCAGCTGTAGTTAATAAGACAACTAAACTACTAATGATGATGGTTGCAAAAATAGCAATGCTTTCATCCTTAATTATTTGTAAATAAAGAATGATACCTACAGATGCAGGCAAGAAAAGCATTCCCATTTTTTCTATAAGGACAAGGCAAATAGAATTAACACTTTCCTTAGAAATGACTTTTGTATATAAGAGTATAGAAAAAACTATCATTCCTAATAAAGGTGCAGGGAATTTTGAACCAAGCATATTTAAAGTTGTTACAGAAACCCATTGGATAGCTAAAATAATAGCAATGCCTTTGAGTAACAAATTTGGACTCATTAGTTTGACCTTCTTTGACTTTTGATTTTTTATGTAGGTATAGTTTTGCATAGAGGTGCTATTTTGTCAATTATAATTTGACTATCAAAAAAAAGTTTGACTTTTTGACTTTTAGTGATATAATAAAAATTGGGAGCAGTAAATACTCCCAATAAATTATTTAAAAACTAAAAATGTAATAAGGATGATTGCTAAGATTAGCAAGGTTACGATATACCACATAAGCTTTTCTAAACGATAAGTTGCAACTTCTTCGTTTAAAAGATTGTAACTACGTTGTAAAACTTGAAGCTTCTTGTCAATGTTATTTTGCCAAACGGAAGCTTTTGATAGGGATAAGTAGCGAGTATAAATTTTAGCATAAAAAATGTCTTCAGTAACTTGAAGTGCATTGGTGATATTACTAGTTAAGGTACTAACGTCTGCCATGGTTTCCATGAGATTGCTACGGATAATACGATAGCGTTCAAGACGGGTTGTTCTGCTTTGAGAACTTGCTTCTTCAATTTCATCATAACTTTTATCGATTGCTTCATTAAGTAAGTTATCGTAATAACAAAGTTCTAAAAATTGAGCATTAGCAAATTCTAGAAGGTCAGGAACATCCATGTTGCTTGTAGAATCATAAACTACAGCAGAGTCCCAAGCTAGATATGTAATATCATCAGCATAAGAGAATTTGTTTTCAAGCGCTGTAGCACGAGTTTGTTCGTTTACAGCAGCTCGTTCTTTAAGTAAGAATGGAACAATATCCCAGTCTTCCGGAATAGGATCTTCGAAGTAATAAACAACGAAATCTTCTTCATAGTCGGAAATTCTTTTATTAGCACATGCAGGTTCGATAGTTTCGATAACAGCATTTAAGAATTCGTGAATAAGCTCTTCAGGCATATCTTCTGTGGCCATAACCATATCAAGATATTCTTCTTTAGTAACGTTTTCTTCAAAGCATACATTTAAAATAAGACTGATAACTCCAAAATCGAAAATACGTGCTTTAATTTCTACAAAGTAGGATTTTCCAGCAATTTCAATTTCGTGAGAGCCAAGTTCTACAAGAACAGGAGGATCTTTAAATGTAATAGACTTAGTTGAAACTCGATCAAGACGTAAACGAGAAGCAATTTTGTTGCGACTGGTCCAAAGGGCTTGTACTAAGTCAAGATTGATTTCATCGGCGACGTCAAAAAAACGGTAGACAATCATAGATGTTTTCATAAATATTTCCTCACTAAATTTAGTTTGGGTAATTAAATACCCTAATATATAATAATTCGCCATAGAACACATATTTCCTTGTGTTACTATATAAAAAAGATAGATATTTTCGGAGGTGTTATTATGCAAGAAAGATATAGCGAAGAGGTAAAAAGTGTATTAGAAGCCGCACAACAACAGGCTGTTATGAATTACAACCAAGAACTTACATGTGCTCATGTGGCAGTGGCTTTATGTAGTAGTGATGGTTTCTTTAAATTTCTTTTATCCTCATTAAAAATTGATGAAAACAAATTTGCAGCTGATGCAAAAGCAATCATGAGTAAACTTTCTTCTGTAAAAGGACAAGATAGACAACTTGTGATGAGTACAGGATTTGCTAGACTTAATGCGTTAATGGCGCAGGATGCTGGTAATGACGAAATCAATATTGGACACTTAGTAGCTCGCTTAGTTAATGACGGGGATACTGATGTAGTTGATTTATTTAAAAAATATGATATTGATAAGAAAAAAGCAGAAGGCTTATATATGCATTATGTAGGCTCAGCTGCTGATGATGAAAGCAAGAAAACTTTAGAAAAATATGGTCAAGATTTAACTGCTAAAGCAAGAGAAGGTAAGCTTGATCCAGTAATTGGTAGAGATGAAGAAATTCGTCGCACTATTGAAATCCTCTCACGTCGTAAAAAGAACAATCCAGTTCTTATTGGTGAACCAGGTGTTGGCAAAACAGCAATTGCTGAAGGTTTAGCAAGACGTATTGTAGCAGGGGATGTACCAGAAGGTTTGAAAAATAAAACCGTTTATGCACTAGATTTGGCAGCATTAGTTGCAGGTGCTAAATTTAGAGGCGAATTTGAAGAAAGACTTAAAAAAGTTTTAAAGGCAATCGCTGATAGTGCAGGACAAATCATTATGTTTATTGATGAAATCCATACCGTTGTAGGAGCAGGTGCTGCAGAAGGTGCTATGGATGCAGGTAATATTTTAAAACCTATGCTTGCAAGAGGTGAGTTGCGTTGTATTGGTGCAACTACTTTAAATGAATATCGTAAGTATATTGAAAAAGATAGTGCCTTAGAAAGACGTTTCCAACCAGTATTAGTTAAAGAACCAGATGTAGAAGATACTATTTCTATCTTACGTGGTTTAAAAGAACGTTATGAAGTTCATCATGGTGTAAGAATTAAAGATGCTGCTCTTGTAGCTGCAGCAGTACTTTCTAACAGATATATCAATGACCGTTTCTTACCAGATAAAGCAATTGATTTAATGGATGAAGCGGCAGCAAGATTACGTACTGAAATTGACTCCTTACCAACAGAACTTGATGAAAGTAAACGTCGTATCTTACAATTAGAAATTGAAGCACAAGCATTAAAGAAAGAAGACGATGCTCAATCTAAAGATCGTTTAGAAAAACTTGAAGAAGAACTTAAAGAATTGCGTGCTGCAAATGACGAACTTGTAAAACGTTGGGATGCAGAAAAAGCATCTATCACTAGAGTTCGTGAAGTTAAGAAAGAAATCGATGCTGTAAAACAAGAAATGGAAGCAGCAGAAAGAGATTACGATCTTAATAGACTTGCAGAATTAAAATATGGTCGTCTTCCAGAACTTGAAAAAGAACTTGAAAATATGGAAGAAGGCAATGAATCTCCAGATGGAGAAGTTCTTTTGAAAGAAGAAGTTGACGAAGATGATATTGCTAAAGTAGTAAGTACTTGGACTGGTATTCCTGTTCAACGTCTTGGTTCAGGCGAAAGAGAAAAACTTATGCAACTTGAAGATATCTTGCACAAACGTGTTATTGGTCAAGATGAAGCTGTTAAATCTGTTGCAGAAGCAGTTGTTCGCGCACGTGCAGGTATCAAAGATCCAAATAAACCAATTGGTTCATTTATCTTCCTTGGTCCGACTGGTGTAGGTAAAACTGAACTTGCAAAAACTTTAGCAGAAGTTCTTTTCGATGATGAACGCAATATGATTCGTATCGATATGAGTGAATACATGGAAAAACATACTGTATCTAGACTTATTGGTGCACCTCCAGGTTATGTAGGTTATGATGAAGGTGGTCAATTAACAGAAGCAGTACGTCGTCATCCGTATTCTGTAGTACTTTTTGATGAAATTGAAAAAGCGCATGCAGATGTATTTAACACTCTTTTACAAGTATTAGATGACGGTCACTTAACTGATGGTCAAGGTCGTAATGTAGATTTTAAAAATACTTTAATTATTATGACTAGCAACTTAGGCTCTAAAGAAATCATGGAAAGTAAAGGTGAACTTCCAAGAGAAGAAATCACTAAAATGTTAATGGGCTTCTTTAGACCAGAGTTCTTGAACCGTATTGATGATATCGTAGTATTTAAAGCTCTTGCAGCTGATCAAATCAAAGATATTGTTAAAATTGTTCTTAATGAACTTGGTGCAAGACTTACTAAACAACTTGAAATTAAACTTGAGTATACAGATGCCGCAGTAGATCACTTAGCAGAAACTGGATTTGATCCTGTGTTTGGTGCGCGTCCATTGAAACGCCTTATTGTACATACTGTAGAAAATATTTTGAGTAAAAAAATTGTTGCCGGGGAAATAAAAAATGGCAGCACAGTTAAGATTGATTTTGAAAAAGGAAATATCGTTGTAAAATAACTGAAAAGCAGGAGTAGGGAAACCTACTTCTGCTTTTATTTTACGCTGATTTTGTGATATAATAATTGTATATGAAACAAGAAAATTTATTAAGGGGGAAATGAATCGTGAGTAAAAGAGTATTGATAATTGGTGGCGTAGCAGTAGGTATGAAAGTTGCTTCAAGATTAAGAAGAGTGGATCCTAAGGCAAAAATTCTTGTATTAGAACGTGGTTTTCAAGTAAGCTACGGCGCTTGCGGTTTCCCATATTATATAGGTGAAGATGTTAAAGACTTTACTGCATTTACCCATACTCCTCAAGGAGTATTAAGAGGGCCAGAGTTTTTTGAAGAGGTAAAAGGATTCGACATTTTATTAAGAAGAGAAGTTTTATCAATCAATAGAGATGAAAAAGCAGTTGTAGCATATGACCTTGAACGAGAAGTAGAAGAATATATTCCATACGATATACTTGTTTTAGCAACAGGCGCAACCCCTATTAAACTCCCTGTTTCAGGAAATGAACTAAGAGGTATTTATAACTTCTGGTTCCCATGGGAAGTGTTGCAAGTAGAAGAGGAAATAAAAGCTCTTAATGTAAAAGAAGTTGCTATTGTTGGTGCAGGGCTTATTGGTATGGAACTTGCAGAAGCTTTCCACAAAAAAGGAATCAAAGTAAAAGTAGTTGAAATGAAAGATAGAATTTTACCTCAAATGTTAGATAAAGAATTAGGGGATCACCTTAAAAAATCTTTAACTAAAAAAGGAATCGAATTCCATTTAGGAGAAGTAGTATCAGCTTTTGAAGGTACGGATAAGGTTTCTGGAGTTAGAACAAATAAAGGTGTAATATCTGCACAACTAGTTATCGTTGCAGTTGGCGTTAAACCAAATGTAGAACTTGCTGAAAAAGCAGGTCTTAAAATCGGTGAGACAGGCGCTATTGTAGTAGATAAATACTTAAGAACTTCTGACTCAACTATTTATGCAGGTGGTGACTGTGTAGAAAATAATCATCTTGTAGGTAGCTGGAAAGTATATGCTCCAATGGGATCTACTGCAAATAAACACGGCAGAGTAATCGCTAATAATATTGCAGGACAAAGAGAAATTTATCCTGGGGTACTAACTACTAGTATCTGTCAGATTATGGATTGGCAAGTGGGGTCTACAGGTCTAAACGAAACAACTGCGGCAGCACAAGGTTTTAAATTTACAACTGTTGTTGTACCAGGTTCAGATCGTTTAGGTTATATGCCAGGGGCAAAACCAATCATCTTGAAACTTATCGCAGAAGAAGGCTCACACAGAATTCTTGGTGCTCAAGCAATTGGTATGGGCGGAGTAGATAAACGTATTGATGCAATAGCAACTGTAATAAATTATCATGGCATACTTGAAGATTTAAGCAATATGGATTATGGATATGCACCGCCGTTTAACGGACCTATTGATAATATTGCAACAGCAGCTAATGTGCTCTTGAATAAAATGAATGGCATGTTAAAAGGCATAAATCCAAAAGATTTCCAAAAATACAAAACAGATCCACGTTATACCTTAGTTGATGTAAGAACTCCAGGCGAGTTCGCAGCTAATCGTATTGCTGGTTGTGGTAATATCATTAATCTTCCGCTAAATCAAGTAAGAAGTACTGCAGAAGAAAGTTTGCTAGATAAAAATGCTTATTTAGTAACATCTTGTCAAATTAATTTACGTGGTTACGAGGCAGCAGTGATGCTAAAAGGCTTAGGTTATAAAAACGTGTATAGTCTTGAAGGCGGAATGAGTGCATGGCCTTATGAAACAGAAAGTGATAAAGATAAAAAGTAAGGTAAGATAAAATAAATTATTAAGAGGAGGAATCATCATGAGTGAATTTACGGAACGTATGGGCGCAGAAGTTGGTAATTGTTTTAAAGCAGGTAACAATTGTGCGGAAGCTATTGTTCAGGCATTCAGAACTAATACAGAAATCAAAATAGATGATAATGCGTATCGTCTATGTTCAGGTTTTGGTGGTGGTATGGGGCATGCTAGAGATCTTTGTGGTGCTCTTGCAGCTTGCATCATGGTTATTAGTGCAGTGAATGGACGTAACAATCCAGAGGAAAAATCTCTTAAAGAAATTTATCCAGTTAGTAAAGAATTTCATGATAGATTTGTGGCTGAGTTTGGCTCATCCTCTTGTGGAGACTTAATGCCATATGAATTTAATACACGTGAACATATGATTAATTGCATTAAGTTAGTTAATAAAATTGGAGCATTTTTAGCAGCATTTTTGGTAGAAAAGAACTTTATTAAAGAGCAATAAGAATGTGAGGATACTATGATTTTTGGCATTGGTTGCGATATTGTAGCAGTAGGTCGCATAGAAAAAGCTCTTGAAAAGCAAGGTTTTAAGGAACGTGTTTATACAGCAAAAGAAATAGCTTACTGTACACATGACGATAAAGTTAAAGTAGAAAGTTATGCGGCGAGATTTGCTGCAAAAGAAGCATTTCTAAAAGCGATAGGAACAGGTTTAAGAGAAGGAACCTTGCAAGATATAGAAATAATAAATGATGAATTAGGAAAGCCAGAGATTGTTTTAACAGGTTTTTTTAAAGACTTGGCAACAGAAAAAGGCATAAATAAAGTTTTTGTATCATTAAGTCACACAAAGGAATTTGCCATAGCTCAAGTTATACTGGAGGTATAAGTATGCGAGTATTATTGTCAGAGGAAATGCGTAACTTGGATCAAGTAACAGAAAAAAATATTGGAATCCCTCAAGTGCTTTTGATGGAAAATGCGGGTCATGCTATTGCTAGTGTGGCAGAAACCTACTTAGAAGGTTGTGCAGGCGCTAAAATAATTATTTTGGCAGGCAAAGGTAATAACGGCGGGGACGGCTTTAGTGCGGCTCGATGGCTTCAAAATCGAGGTAGTGAAGTAATTGTCTTTCTTGCTAATGCAGAAACAGAAGTGCAAGGAGCTGCTAGTGAGGAATTACAATTTTTCTTAAATGCAGGTGGACAAGTAGAAACCATAAATTCTGGCGATGAACTTGAAATGCTAGCAAATATTTGTAAAGAAGCGGATCTTATAATTGATGCGCTTTTAGGTACAGGCTTTGTAGGCGAGTTAACTCCTAAATATCGCGAATTTTGTAAATGTATTAACCAAGCAGAAGGTATTGTTTTGGCAGTGGATATTCCAACAGGAGTTGAAGCAGATACCGGTTTTGTAGATGAAAACGCAGTAATGGCAGATGTTACAGTTACGATGGCACTACCTAAGGTTGGCTTATATTTATATCCTGCAGTAGATTATGTAGGTGAAGTTTTAGTTGCAGATATAGGAATTCCAGCTAATATTATTGCGCAAAATACAGAAAAAAGATTTTTACTAACAGAAGAAATAGTTTTAAATTTAATGCCGCTACGTCTAGGAAATGCCCATAAAGGTGATGCCGGTCGAGTAGCAGTAGTAGCAGGTAGCCCTAGTTATACTGGGGCAGCAGCTTTGTGTTCAGAAGCCGCTGTTAAAATAGGTGCAGGGCTGGTAACACTAATGACTTCTGCTTCAGTAAAAGATATTTTGTCAGTGAAACTAACCGAAGTAATGGTACGCCCTTTATCGGAAAACGCACCAGGAAACTTAACGGCAAGCGCTGGTATAGATGTTTTGAACATGGCTGAAAAAGTAAATGTTTTAGCTATTGGACCAGGTTTAGGAGATTCAGAAGGAACAGCAGAAGTTGTTCGTAGTATTTTAAAGAATATTGAAACCCCTTGCGTTTTAGATGCAGATGGGATAAATGCTTTGATAGATAATATTGATGTTTTGAAAACGATGATTGCACCAAAAGTTTTAACTCCGCATCCAGGAGAGTTAGCTCGCCTTATAGATGCAGATAGTGAGTATGTTGATGCAAACAGAGTGGAACTAGCAAAGCGTTTTGCTAAAGAATGGAATGCAGTATTAGTATTAAAAGGCGCTCCAACAGTTATTGCTTCGCCAGACGGTAGTGTTTATCTTAATACTACTGGAAATGCTTCAATGGCAACAGCTGGCAGTGGAGATGTACTAACCGGAGTTATTGCTGGACTAATAGGGCAAGGCTCTACTAGCTTAGAGGCAGCATTAGTTGGGGTGTATTTGCATGGATTAGCAGGAGATCTTGCGACTGATGGAATGGTTGGTTTAAAAGCAAGTGAAATTATAGATAATCTTGTTGAAGCAAGACTTGAAATATACTCAGAGAACGAATAGCCTTGATTTAATAATCGGAAACAAGCATAAAGTAGGAGTTAGCTCTAACTAACAATATGTGAAGGCTATTGAAATAGCATATCTTTTTTATTTACAATTTAAAAAATACATGGTATAATAAGGCGCAAAAAAATGAAACGAGGTGAGGCAGTTGCATAAGAGATGGTCTTACGTTTTTGTACTCCTATTGACTTTGTTAATATGTTCTACTGCTTCAGCAGCGACCAAGGTAAACAAAGTAACATGGGGCGTTGATCCTTACAATGTATTGCGTTTTGTTATAGATACATCCGAGAAAGCAGACTATACAGTCGAACTAAAAAATAAAGATTTAGTAATTACTGTAAATGGAACTTTAGATTCTAAGGTTTCTAAAAAAGCTGCTATTCGTAGTGATATAGCCAAAACAATGAGTGTAGCAGAAGTTAATAAAAAGACAGTTGTTACTGTTCCACTCAATAAAGTTATAAAAAAAAGTGATTATAAATCATTTGTTCTAAAAAAAGATCCAACAACAGGACGTCCAGATAGGGTAGTTGTTGATGTTACAGTAAATAAAAAAGCTACTAGTAGCGTACCTACAACAAAACCAGCTACAGGAACTACAAAAACACCAGCAGTTCCAGTAATTAACTATAAAACTAGTGGTGGGATAAAAGGGAAATTAATTACTCTTGATCCAGGGCATGGTGGTAGTGATCCAGGTGCTGTAGGTCAAAGTGGTTATAGAGAAAAACAAGCAACTTTAGCTATTTCTATGAAATTGCGTAAAGAACTTGAAAATCGTGGTGCAAAAGTATCTATGACAAGAACTACTGATAAAGATGTACATACAGCAGGTGCTAGAGCAACAGATGCTCAAGAGTTACAAGCACGTGTTGATGTTGGTACTGCTAATAAGGCAGATATATTTGTTAGTGTGCATATTAACGGTAGTACAAATAAAAATGTTGGTGGTTTAAGCACTTATTATTTCCATAAAAATAATTATGATGCTAAACTTGCAAGATCTATCCAAAACAACATGGTTAAAAACTTTGGTTTAACGGATTTAGGAATTAGACAAGCAAACTTCTATGTTGTGAAAAGATCTGGCATGCCAGCAGTATTACTTGAACTAGGCTTTATTACAAACAAAAAAGAAGAAAAACTTTTACAAAGTGGTTGGTTCCAAGATAAACTTGCAAAAAGCATAGCTGAAGGAATTGAGCAATACTTTAAATAATAAGGACGTGTAAAATGTTAAAGAAATTAACGGTTGTAGTAGCAATTTTGGTTGCACTAGTTATAACCGGATGCATTAATACAACTGAAAACGGTGCAGGTCCTACTACTGGCGCAAAGATTGACCAGCCAGTGAAAATTCAAACAGAGGACTTTGTTGTGTATCGTATTCCAAAAAACGGTACAGAAATTTTAGTTCCTGAAAAGGTGAAGCACACATTAGGTGATAAAACTAAGTATGAAGTTGCATTAAGCGCTTTGATAAATACTGAGCCTACAGAAAAGACTTTGCAAAATCTTTTTCCACCAGGGACTGCTTTGCTTGGTGTAAAAGTTGAAAACAGTCTTGCTACTGCAGACTTCAATAAAGCATTTGCTAAAAAAAGAGAAGGTTCTTATGAAGAGTTTATGATGGTGAACTCTATCGTTATGACGCTTACTGAATTCCCAGAAGTTAAACGAGTGCAAATACTTGTTGAAGGGAAAAAAGTTACTACACTTAACGGACACATGGATCTTATTGATCCATTAACTCGTAATAAAACCTTATTGAAATAATCATCCAGCAGTATCGACATAAGTCGGTACTGCTTTTTTCGCAATATTAGTACAGAGAGGAATATGTATGGAAATAGTATGTAAAACCGTCGCTGAAACCGAGCGACTTGGTAATGTTCTAGGGGAATTGCTACAATCAAATGACGTAGTTTGCTTAAGTGGTGATTTAGGTGCAGGTAAGACTGCTCTAAGTCGCGGTATTGCCATTGCGCAAGGAGTAGCTGATGCAGAGGTTAGCAGCCCTACTTTTTCTATTATGAATATTTACAATGGTACTAATAATGAAGTTAGGCATTTTGACCTTTATCGCTTAAATAGCCCAAGTGAATTAGAAGATATTGGATTTTATGAATATGCAGGTGGAGATGGAATAACTCTTATAGAGTGGGCAGAGCTATTCACTTCAGAACTTCCTCCTGAACATTTGCAAATAACTTTAAGTATTATTCCTGAAGGCAGACTTATAAAAATTTCTGCTGTAGGAGAACGCAACGAAGAACTAGTAAGGCAGGTGGAAGCTAAATGGTAACTTTAGCGATAGATACATCAACCAAAGTTTGTACAGTAGCTTTAGTTAAAGGTGACGAAGTAATTGCATCTTATGAAGCTAATATAGGACTAACACATTCAGAAGCACTAATGGTGCAAATAGATCAATTGTTTACTGAAAGCAAAACAGACTTTGACCAAATCAGTAAAATAGCTGTAAGTATAGGCCCTGGTTCTTTTACAGGACTTCGAATAGGACTTGCAACAGCCGAAGCTATGGCATATAGCTGGAAGTGTGAATTATGCGGAGTTAATACTTTAAAAGCATTAGCCTATAATATTCAAGAAGAAAATATTTTACTAGCTCCAGTTTTAGATGCGCAAAAAGGAAATTATTATTTAGCACTTTACACTTGGCAGCAAGGAAAATTAATAGAAAAGCAAGCAGTAGAAGTAGTTTCTAAAGAAGAACTTTTTACTAAGATTGCAAGTTATGGCATGAAAACTATCTTACTTGGCGAATGCGATAAACTAGTAGATTCCTTAAAGGCAGAAATTAGCCTTGCTAGTGAAGATGTAAGAATGCCTAAAGCAACTTCTGTAGCACAAGCAGCAAATGCAGGAAGTACTGTTTCTGGGAAAGAAGTTTTTGGTATAACACCATATTACATAAGAAAATCTGAGGCAGAAGAATTATGGGAAAAGAAACAACAAGCACTACAATCAGAACAATGACCGCAGCAGATATTAAAGCTGCACGACTCATAGACGAAGACGCTTTTCATGATCCTTGGAGCGATAATATGTGGGTAGATGAAATAAATAATTCCTTAAGCACATATTTAGTTCTAGAAGAAAATGGAATAATGTTAGGCTATGCAGGGTTTTGGCTTGTTGTAGGGGAAGCGCAAGTTACTAGAGTTGCTATTGCAAAAACAGAACGCAATAGAGGACTAGGGAAAGTACTTACTAAAGCGATGTTAGAATCAGCTTGGGAACAAGGTGCTACAGCTATGACTTTAGAAGTACGAGAAAGTAATATTTCGGCGCAAAAGATATATCAAGCAAATGGTTTTGTTTCAGAAGGTGTAAGACCAAATTATTATGAAGATAACCACGAAAATGCAGTTATTATGTGGATTTATAAAAATTAGATTTAGATAGAGGAGTTATTATGGGAAAAGATATTTATATCTTGGGGATAGAAAGCAGTTGCGATGAAACAGCGGCAGCAGTAGTACGTAACGGTCGCGAAGTTTTATCTAATGTTATTTCTTCTCAAATAGATACCCATCAAAAATTTGGAGGAGTGGTACCAGAAATCGCTTCTCGTAAACATATAGAAAATATTATGCCTGTTATAGACGAAGCTCTAAATAAGGCAAATGTTACTTTAGCGCAAATAGATGCAATAGCAGTAACTTATGGGCCAGGGCTAGTAGGAGCGTTATTAGTAGGACTATCTGCAGCTAAAGCATTAGCTTGGGCAAATAAAATACCGCTAATAGGTGTCAATCATTTAGAAGGTCATGTATTTGCTAATTTTTTAAATGATCAAACTTTAGAACCGCCATTTTTAGCATTAGTAGTTTCAGGTGGGCATACTGCACTTATGAAAGTACTAAGTTATAATAGTTTTGAATTATTAGGACAAACAAGAGATGATGCAGCAGGCGAAGCTTTTGATAAAATTGCCCGGGTAATGGGACTTCCATATCCAGGTGGACCAGAAATTGAAAAATTAGCTAAAGCAGGAAATCCAGAAGCTATAGATTTTCCGCGTGCAATGTTAGATGAAAAATTTCAATTTAGTTTTAGTGGCATGAAATCTGCTGTTATTAACTATTTGCACAAAGAAGAACAAGGCAAGAGAGATGTTAATAAGGCAGATGTAGCAGCATCTTTCCAAAAAGCTATAGTAGATGTACTAGTGCAGAAAACAGTGCTGGCCTTAAAAGCTACAGGACTTAAAGAAGTAGTTTTAGCTGGTGGTGTATCAGCAAATAATACCTTGCAAAACGAACTTGCAAAAGCCGCAGAAAAAGTAGGGGCTAGGCTAGTTCATCCAACGCCTATCTTATGTACAGACAACGCAGTAATGATAGCTTGCAGAGGATATTATTTGCACCAAGCAGGGGTAAAAAGTCCACTGGAATTGAACGCAAATCCTGGTTTGAAATTAGAATAAATACTAGTGAAAATTGTGGATAACGTGGAAAAAATTAGAAAAAACATTAAAATAACCAATTTTTCTGTGGATAAACTTGTGTATAAAGTGGATAACTTCGTGGATAAATAAAAAACTATGTTGATAACAGTGTCTTTCATTGATAAATACTGACTTTAAAGATTTGAGGGGATATAATGCTTACTAATTTTTCAGCAGAACAAAAGAATATTTTGCTTTCTATAAGCGCAGGAATGCCTTTAGTTGCAGATATTGCAAATGCACATGTAACTATATATTTGCGCCCTGCTGAGGGTGTTAATGCTGCTGAAGTATTTTGCGAGGCAGAACCACTAACAAATTTTGTTCATCACCATTCACAAAAAGCGCTTCGAACAATTGATTTATCTGAAGAGCCTCTTATTGCAAGAGCTTTGCAACGTAATATTGTTGTAGAAGGAAAAAGAGAATACGCTTTGGGTGAGTTTGCAAATACAAAAATTTATCCACTAAGAGACATGAAAGATAAGTGTTTTGCAGTAGCTGTATTTACTACTAAATCAGAAAAAATGAAGTTTTTTGATACAGCTATGAATTTGTTGCGTAACTATAAGCGTGAGGTTGTAGGAAATAACTGCTATCGTCGCTTAGCACCTATAGATGGCTTGATGGTTGTAAATGATGAAAAAACCATTACAGAGGCAAATAAAACGGCTCAGCATATATTCCAAATACTAGGGATAAGTACCTTGGTAGGTAAAAGAACAAATAGTTTAGATATTAACTGGCCTGTTGTAAATAGCGTTTTGCAGTCTGGTGTAGCAGAAGAAAAAGACTTAAATATTCAAGGTATACTTTTAAATGTTCGGGTTATACCAGTTATACCGTTTAAGAAAACGCCAGCAGTAATAGTAATCTTTGAAGATATAACAGAACTTAAAAAGAAAGATGAAGAACTTTTAATTAAGTCTGTTGTTATTAAAGAAATTCATCATAGAGTAAAGAATAATTTGCAGACTATTGCTAGCTTACTCCGTTTACAAGAACGAAGAGCAGTATCAGAAGAAACTCAAGTAGTGCTTCGAGATTGTATTAATAGAGTAAATAGTATTGCAGTAGTGCATGAGTTTTTATCTCAAGAAGATAGTGGTACAATAGATATTGCAGTAGTTGCAAGTGGTATTTACGAAGCGATTATGGGCAGTATGGTTACTCCTAATTTAAAATTAAAAACTAGTTTTAATGCAGATAACGTAGCCTTATCTTCTGAAAAAGCAACAAGTATTGCTTTAGTACTAAATGAACTTTTGCAAAATTCTTTAGATCATGCTTTTGATGATAGAGAAGTTGGAGAAATATCAGTTAATTTCTCAATAAAAGAAGATTGTTATTTGTTAGAAATAACAGATGATGGCACAGGGCTTCCAAAAGGTTTTGATCTTAGTAAAACAAAAAGTTTGGGTCTAAAAATTATTCAAACTATGGTAGAATCTGATTTGAAAGGCGTTTTCGAATTGCTCCCTAATCCGAAAGGTGGAACAAGAGCGATTGTAACTATACCTAAAGGAGTGGAGGAATAATAATGAAAGCACTAAATATTTTAATAGTAGATGACGAAGCAATTATCCGTCTTGATTTAAAGGAACTACTTACAGATGCAGGACATAATGTTGTAGGTGAAGCTGAAAATGGAGAAGTAGCACTCTTAAAAGCTAGAGAATTAAAACCAGACTTAATCCTTATGGACGTAAAGATGCCTGTTATGGATGGTCTTGCAGCAGCTAAACTTATTAACGAAGAGCAAATTGCTCCAGTAGTACTTTTGACAGCTTATAGCCAAGAAGATATTGTAGCAAAAGCAGCAGAATCAGGCGTATTTGGTTATATTGTAAAACCAGTTCGTGAAGAACAAATATTCCCAGCAATTGAAATTGCAATGTCAAAATTTGGCGAAGCTAAAATGCTAGAAGATGAAATAGGCAATTTAAAAGAAAGTTTAGAAACTAGAAAACTTTTAGATAGAGCAAAAGGCGTTTTGATGACTGCTCATGGAATGAACGAGCAAGAAGCATATCGCAGAATGCAACAATATAGTATGAACCGCAGATTAAGTATTAAAGAAGTAGCAGAAGCAATTATTGCTGCAGTTGATAAAAAATAACTAACAAGGCTTTACTACTTTGTAGTAAAGCTTTTTGGTTGGTAGATATTGGATCAGCAGGAAATTTTTGGTATAATTATTATCGGCTGTAAAGCCTAAAATTTATAAAAATTTATAATAATTTATATATTTGAAAGGGGATTCACAATGTTAAAACCATTAGCAGATCACGTTGTAATTGAAATAGTTACAAAAGAAGAAAAAACTTCAAGCGGTATCTTTTTACCAGATACAGCAGCAAAAGAAAAACCACAAATTGGTAAAGTAGTAGCAGTAGGCAGCGGTAAAATGACCGAAGCTGGCAAACGCGTTGCTCCAGAAGTAAAAAAAGGCGACGAAGTAGTTTTTGCTAAATATGCTGGTACAGAAGTTAAATTAGATGGCAAAGAATATTTAATCGTTACTGAACGCGATATTTTAGCTATTGTCGGTAAAAAATAATAAATCACTAACTGATTAAGATATAAAAGGAGATAATTAGCATGGCAAAACAAATTCTTTTTAATGAAGAAGCTCGTCGTAGCTTAGAACGTGGCGTAAATGCATTAGCAGACGCTGTAAAAGTAACACTTGGCCCAAAAGGTCGTAACGTAGTACTAGAGAAAAAATTCGGTGCTCCAACAATCACAAACGATGGTGTAACTATCGCTCGTGATATCGAACTTGAAGATCCATTTGAAAATATGGGCGCACAACTTGTTAAAGAAGTTGCAACTAAAACTAACGATGTTGCAGGTGATGGTACAACTACAGCAACTTTACTTGCTCAAGCAATGGTAAGAGAAGGTATGAAAAACGTTGCAGCTGGTGCAAACCCAATGATCCTCAAAAAAGGTATTCAAGCAGCAGTAGATACACTTGTTGGCGAACTTAAAAAGATTTCTAAAAAAGTAGAAACTAAAGAAGCGAAAGCACAAGTAGCTTCTATCTCTGCAGCAGATGAAGAAATCGGCGGACTTATTGCAGATGCAATGGCAAAAGTTGGTGACGATGGCGTAATCACTGTAGAAGAATCTAAAACAATGGACACTAGCCTTGAAACAGTAGAAGGTATGCAATTTGACCGTGGTTATGTTTCCCCATATATGGCAACTGACCCAGACAAAATGGAAGCAGTATTATCTAATCCACTAGTTCTTATTACTGATCGCAAAATCACTATGATTCAAGATATTATGCCAATCTTAGAAAGCGTTGTAAAAGGCGGCCGCGAACTTCTCATTATCGCAGAAGATATCGAAGGTGAAGCTCTTGCAACTTTAGTAGTAAATAAATTACGCGGTACTTTTAAAGCAGTAGCAGTTAAAGCACCAGGCTTTGGCGATCGCAGAAAAGCAATGTTACAAGACATTGCAATCTTAACTGGTGCAACAGTAATCAGTGAAGAAGTTGGCCGTAAATTAGAAAGCGCAACTATGGAAGACCTTGGTAAAGCAGGTCAAGTACGCGTAACTAAAGAACTTACTACAATCGTAGACGGTGGCGGTAACAAAAAAGAAATCGCAGCTCGCGTAGCTCAAATCCGTGGACAAATTCCAGATACTACATCTGAATTCGATAAAGAAAAACTTCAAGAACGTCTTGCTAAACTTGCAGGCGGTGTTGCAGTAATCAAAGTTGGTGCAGCAACTGAAGTAGAACTTAAAGACAAAAAATTACGTATTGAAGATGCTCTTAATGCAACTCGCGCAGCAGTAGCAGAAGGTATTGTTGCTGGTGGTGGTACTGCATTACTTCAAGTACAAGCTTCTCTTGAAAAAGTGAAAGCAGAAGGCGACGAAAAAACTGGCGTAGAAATCGTTAAACGCGCAATCGAAGAACCAGTTCGTCAAATTGCTTACAATGCAGGACTTGAAGGTGCTGTAATCGTAGATACAATTAAACGTTCTAAAAAAGGTATTGGTTTCAATGCTTTAACTGAAGAATATGTAGATATGATCAAAGCAGGTATCGTAGATCCTACTAAAGTAACTCGTAGTGCGTTACAAAACGCAGCAAGTATCGCAGCAATGGTACTTACTACAGAATCTATCGTAGCAGAAAAGCCAGCTCCAGAAGGCGCAATGCCAGCAGGCATGCCAATGGGTGGCGGAATGCCAGGTATGATGTAATACTTAGAAAAAACTTTTCGCAGGGGAATAATTCTTAGGAATTATTCCCCTGTTTTTGTACTGTTTTACATTGATTTTTTAGGGCTAATATGGTATATTGAAATATAATTCATTTTAAGAAAAAAACAATAATTTTATTTAATATAGGAGGACTAAAAGATGGAAAAAGAAGCACATGAATTGGTGCTAGTCATTGACTTTGGTGGACAATATAATCAGCTTATTGCTAGACGTGTAAGAGAACATGGGGTTTATTGCGAAATAGTTCCTTATAACTACACTTTAGAGCAAATAAAAGAAAAAAATCCAGCTGCGATTATTTTCACAGGTGGACCAGCAAGCGTATACGGTGACGACACTCCAAAAGTAGATGCAGGAGTATTTGAACTTGGAGTACCAGTGCTTGGTATTTGCTACGGACATCAATTTATGGCACAAACCCTAGGTGGTAAAGTGCAAAGCGCAGATGTACGTGAATATGGCAAAACTTCCATTGTTTTACAAGATTGCGAATTATTCAGAGGCTTAGAAGAAAATAATATTTGCTGGATGAGCCACACTGATTTCGTAGCAACTGTACCAGAAGGATTTAAAGTTGTATCTGCAACTTCCGAATGTCCAGTGGCAGCAATGATTAATGACGACCGTAAACTTTATGGCGTACAATTCCATCCAGAAGTAGAACATACTCCTTTTGGTAAAAAGATGCTTCACAACTTCCTTTTCGCAATTTGTGGTTTAAAAGGGGATTGGACAATGAAATCCTTTGCCCAAAGCAAAATCGAAGAAATCAAAGAACAAGTTGGCGATAAAAAAGTTTTATGCGCACTTAGTGGCGGCGTAGACTCTTCTGTAGCAGCGGTAATGGTACACCAAGCTATAGGCAAACAACTAACTTGCGTATTCGTAGATCACGGTTTATTACGTAAAGACGAAGGTGATCAAGTAGAAGCAATTTTTAGAGAAAAATTTGACATGAATCTTATTCGTGTTAATGCAGCAGATAGATTCCTTGGTAAACTTGCAGGTGTATCAGACCCTGAAAGAAAACGTAAAATTATCGGCGAAGAATTTATTAGAGTATTTGAAGAAGAATCTAATAAAATTGGACATGTAGATTATCTTGTACAAGGAACAATTTACCCAGACGTTGTAGAAAGCGGAACAAGCACAAGTGCTGTTATCAAAAGCCATCACAACGTAGGCGGACTTCCTGAAGATATGGACTTATCTTTAATCGAACCACTAAGAGAATTATTTAAAGATGAAGTACGTGCAGTAGGCGAAGAACTTGGCATCCCATCTGATTTAGTATGGCGCCAACCATTCCCAGGCCCAGGACTTGCAATTCGTGTACTTGGTGAAGTAACACCAGAAAAATTAGAAATTACAAGAGAAGCAGATGCAATATTTAGAGAAGAAATTGCAAATGCAGGACTTGAACGTAAAATCTGGCAATACTTTGCATGCCTACCAAACATTAGCTCTGTAGGAGTAATGGGTGACGGACGTACATATTGCCACACAATCGCATTACGTGCGGTAACAAGTAGCGACGGAATGACTTCTGATTGGGCTCATATTCCATACGGAGTACTTGATCAAATTAGTCGCCGCATCGTAAACGAAGTACAAGGCGTAAACCGTATTGTATACGACATAACATCAAAACCACCAGCAACTATTGAGTGGGAATAAACAAAACAAAGCCGTAAACCCTGAATTTACAAGGGTTTGCGGCTCTTTTTTATGCTGTTGAGTACAAAATGAGTGCAATATTATCATTGTTCCTTTTTTATGGGTACTTGGCTACTCATTAGCCGCTGCTTTTCTGCCTCTTCTAAGCTCAGTTCTGAAACTTGCATTCGTTCTTGTTCTTCGTCACTGTAGTTATCAAGTAAAGCTGCCCTTGCGGTCTGTCCAAGTTTGTACTGTATCCACTCGTCCAGAACGCAATTTACTGATTGTCTATAGAATTTAGCACTTGTTGTGCAAGGAATTGCTTTGCCTTCTGTATCCTGTTCACACTGGAACATCAAGCAACCTTGGTCTTCAAGCATAAAAAGTAGAGACATTACTTCGCCTGCTGTTGTGATAGATATATTTCGTAAAGGAGGATTAGATAGGCTACCTGAATTCAAGCCGAGAGCTTCTTCTATTTTAAACAGTTGAGTTGGTTTGGGAATTCTATATGCACCATTAGAAAACAGCCTTTGATTTTCAGACTAGAAAACAGACACTTTTGCGCTAAAAAATTCCCTTGATTAAATGAGCAAAACAAAAGTCCGAAAAACGACCGTTTTTCAGACAATGAGGTTTTAACTTTATGAAGTTTTAAGCTTGTTGACAGAAGAAGGATAATTGTATAAAATAAACGAAAGAGGAAACCCCTTGCCTTCTAAGTAGGGATTGCGGCATTAGCCGCCGAAGAGGAGAACCCTAGCCTGTAGCAATACGAAGTAGGGATTTGCGGTAAAAGCCGCCAAGAGGTGAACCCTTACCTTGAAGTAGGGATTTGAAGCGGTGGGGCAACCCATCGCTTTCTTTATAGCGTAATAACACAAGAGGTGATTATCGACTAAGGAATTTTTTGCAATGCATAGCGGATACAGAGCAATACACGCAGATATCCCAATGGATAGGGCGATGTGGCCCCATTGTCACGCTAAATTTATTGTGCTGAAACTGATTGCCGAAATATTGCGAACGATTGTGACCTTCTACTGGCGAGACGAGGATGCCTTCAAAAAAGAAGCCATACGACTAAGGCGGCAAGAAGCATATCAAAAGCACAAGGAGAACGATAACCATATCAGATTTTAGACGATGACGAGCAAGGCAGTTTTAGCTTTGAGATTGAAAGGGGACCGCTTTGTTTTCGGCTTGCTGTACCATACAGCGAGGAACGGAGCGAATTAGCAATCATGAAGAACAGGCTACACGAACCGAATACAGCATATAAGTATTGACTTATCAATACTTATATGCTACAATCAAGAGAAAGAGGTGATGTTGTGAGCTTTTCTTATAAACCACTATGGAAATTGCTTATTGATAGAGATATGAGCAAAAAAGACTTAATGGCATACGCAGATATTTCTAAATCTACAATGGACAAGATGGGTCGAGGTGAACAGGTTTCACTAGAAATAATCAATCGCTTGTGTAATTTTTTTGACTGTAATGTCGAGGATATATTGTCTCACTGTAAGGATGAGGAGTGAATCTAATGAGTAGGAAAGATTTTGGGGATATCCATCTGTTTTGTGGAAATGCCCTGGATTTATATGAAAGTTGGAAGACTCCAGTCGTAATTGTTTCCGACGGACCTTATGGGGTCAGTGGTTTTCCTGGGGACTTGGTTTCTAGCGAGGGTTTAGGTGCATGGTATGAACCTCATATAAAGGCATGGAGCAAGGCAGCGTCGCCCCTTACCACACTTTGGTTTTGGAATACAGAAATTGGATGGGCAACAGTGCATCCTCTCCTTGAAAAAAATGGCTGGGAATATGTATCTTGTTGTGTGTGGGACAAAGGAATGGGCCATGTTGCCGGGAACATAAACACTAAAACAATTCGACACCTTCCTGTGGTAACGGAAGTTTGTGTGCAGTATATTAAAAAACCGATTTTTCACACAGATGGAAAAGCCACATCGATGAAAGAATGGCTTAGATATGAATGGGCAAGAACGGGGTTGCCATTTTCAAAAACAAACGATGCTTGTGGTGTGAAAAATGCTGCAACTAGAAAATACTTCACAAAGTGCCACTTGTGGTATATGCCCCCTGCTGATGCATTTGAAAAAATATCCATATATGCAAATGAGTATGGGGATAAACGTGGAAGGCCATATTTTTCTCTTGATGGGAAAGTCCCAATTACATGTGAGCAATGGGCAAATCTACGCTCAAAGTTTTATTGTCCAATAGGTTTAACAAATGTGTGGCAGTGTCCACAGTTACGTGGCAAAGAGAGATTAAAAGTACAACAAAAAGCAATACATTTAAACCAGAAACCCTTGGAGTTAATCAAGCGTATAGTAGAAATGTCGTCCGAAAAAAAGGATGTGGTTTGGGACCCATTTGCAGGTCTGTGCACAACAGCTATTGCATCGGAGGAGTTAGAGCGACAATGCTATTGCGCGGAGATTAATTCAGACGTGTTTGAGGTCGCAGTAGACCGTTTTGATAAACATTTACAGAATGGAACTTAGTGCATTTTTGAGCCGAGTATCATCTTTTGAACTTAATAGTGCACTCCATTCCCTGATAGTCATTCCATAATACTGGGTTGCTAATACCTTTTGCTTAAATGCTTTAATGTCCGAGTGTTCAATTCTATCAATTTTGGCATAGTTTGTGTCCAATCGATATACAAATTGACCCTGCAATGTACGCAGCATTTGTTGGTATGTAGGACTTACACTGTACTCTTTTCCTGCATCTCCCCATGATTCGACAACAGAGATAGCATCACCTATACAGCTTTTATCCGTCTGAAACTTATAACCATTTGTATTTGTTTGTTGCAGATTTGCTGTGCGTGCAGTTGTATCCTCAGGCTCAAAAACCAAGTAATCGGGCGGACGATGATAGTGACGATCTCTTGCTTCAGCGACGCTCTTACCACTCACAACAAGCACGTCAATTATTTTTGGCTGACCCCATATTACATGCTCGGGTAGCCATGCAATAAGCGCCATGTCAATATTGTTATTCTCAAAAATGGTGACGCTATCTTTAAACCGTGCGGTAATCTCTGTGGCAAAAGGAAACCATGCCTTAATTTCAATACCTGGATTGGGGAGAATTGTCTCGCTCTTAAATACTGCATCTGGGAATCCTGGATCTTGACGTATCCATGTTCCCATGCCTTGCCAATCATGAGAATTGAGCAGATCGACGGTTGAAAATTCAATCATATTGCCTAATAACGGGGACAATTTTGAAATAACTTTTGCCAGTTGCGCAGCGTAAGCCAGTGTTGAAGGTTTTGTAATGTCAAGTACATCAATAAGGTTATCGTCAAGTGATATCAGTTCGTCTTTCGCAATGTCTAAGATGTCTCTAAAATCCATAAATTCTTTACTCCCTTTAAAGATATAATAATTTATTATACCATAAGTGCAGTAGCATAGTCGATAAAAAGCTTGACAAGATTCATGTGGCGAATGAGTATATTACATATTCACCAACAACTTATTAATGGAGGTAGCATATGTCTGACGCAAATATTTGTTATTATATTGGAAAAGAGAACCATAATATATCTCTGGAAGGACTGCGCAATGAGATAGCTCAGTTGCTTCAAATTGATAATCTTAGCTTCTTTATTGGTGCGGGCTGTTCTAGCCATGTCGTTGATGGTACAGAAACAGGAATCCCAGGTATGGCTGCCATATACAGTAGCTTTTTTTCTGAAAATCCAGACTTTGATATTGCAGGCAAAAAAATGAATGGGTGTTTCGAAAAAAATCTTGAAAAATTAATTGAGGCTTTAGGTGCTGTTCAAATAGCTAATCAAATTATTGAAGTTGATGCTCAAGCCACAAAGAAAACTAAGATTCTACGTAGTTTCCTACGAAAAAGAATTATTTTGGGGTTGAATAGTGCGGAAGTGAAAACTGTATATAAGGATTTTTATACAAAGATTACCCAGCGAACAAGGAAAACTCCTATTAGCATATTTACTACTAATTATGATCTTTTTAACGAAATGGCACTTGATGAACTTGGATTTCAATACAACAATGGCTTTGCCGGCACATATAAAAGGAAGTTTTCTCCAACAAGTTATAGCTATATGTATGTGGATAATATGAATCTCAGCCGTGATGTGTGGGAGCGTATTTCTTCTTTCTTTAATCTTGTGAAAATTCATGGTTCCATTTCTTGGATCCGAAAAGATGAGCAGGTCTGGGAACAAGACTATGAATCTATTTCCGACGACGACACCGTAATGATTTACCCGACACCGCTCAAGGATAGGACTACATTAATGACACCTTACTCAGACTTATTTAGAACAATGGAGAATAAATTAGTTCAAAAAAATGGTGTTCTTATTGTTATGGGATATAGCTTTAGCGATGACCATATCAATCGAATTATAATGAATGCTTTGGCTGTGCCCTCTTTCCGATTGGTAGTGTTTGGCAAAAGCGAAAATATCAACAAGTTGATTTTGCTTAATGATTCACGCATAACAGTAATAAACTCAGATAATAATATTCATTATTTTAAGAATATTGTTGAGTCAGTTCTTCCGGCAGTGCACCCTGATATGGCAGAAGGATCTCAAATGCAATCAGTAACCGAATTGATTAAGAAATTCGAAGCGGAGGTTACCGATGAATAGTCGCAGTATTGGGAAATTAGTTTCTATAAACCAACGTGGTATTGTTGCGGAGATGTACGAAGCCCTTGGAAACTATGTAAATACTATGGATGGTCCTCGATTCGTTGGTGAGGTAGGATCATATGTTTCAATCTATGACATTGGACGCACAATTGTTGGAGAAATCACTAGTGTTGAAGAAAAGTCTATGCTCACTAGTAAGCAAATGAGCAAGCCGAATAGCAACCGCCTGCTAAATATTAACTTGATTGGTGAAATTATATCGAATCAATTTTTCTTTGGCGTTTCAAAAATGCCACTTATTTTCTCAGAAGTAAATATTATTTCAAAAAAAGACTTGACTGCTATGCTTGAAGTATCAAATGAGGAAGAGGTTGTAAATGAAACTGAGCACTTAACGAAAGCTAAGTTGTTACCGATTGGTTCATCTGTTATTTTCCCTGATTATTCGGTTAGAGTGAATATAGACCGTTTTTATGGATTTCATTTTGCCGTGTTTGGTAACACAGGTGCTGGTAAGTCAAATACAGTTGCAACCATATTGCAAAGGATTTTTTCGAAGACAAATTATTCAGCAAGGGGCGCAAAGTTTGTCATTATTGATTCTAACGGCGAATATGCGCAGGCATTTTCGCAAGTCTCTATCGTTAATCCACAAGTTCAATCAAAATTCTTGATTGCATCAGAAAACAGCGCCCAAACTAATCGTCTGGAAATTCCTGTATGGGCACTGACTGCGGATGACTGGGCTATTTTGTTGCATGCAACTGAAAAAACACAAGTTCCTATCCTAAAACGTGCTATTGATCTTGCACGTTGTTTTTTCGACCCTGATAATCATGATGATGATGTGAAAAATCACATATTAGCCAGTACAATACTTGGGATTATCAATAGCTCTGATACCTCTGCATCAAAGTCTGATAAAGTTAAAGGGATATTAACTACATTTCAAACTAATGAAATAAACTTGGATGCCCAGATTACAAAATCATCTAATCTTAGACACGCTGTTACAATGAATTATGGTTCATTTACAGATGAAGAAAATACCATTAAGTTTGTACAAGCGTTTATAAAAAATGATATTGCAGAGTCTATTCCCGCATCAAAAACAGTGACATATACAATGCAGCAATTTCTTGAAGCTGTTCAATTTGCGACTTTCTATGAAGGGAGTATAAGTTCTCAGAGAATTCAAGAGTATACATCAACTCTTATTACTAGACTTCAAGCGTTAACTGATGGAATACAAGGAAAAATACTAATGAAAACAGGGTTTGATACTATTGAGTCATATGTAAGCAATCTTCTTGATGAGCATCAGATAGTAAATATCGACATCAGTTTACTCGATGATTCATCTGCTGAAGTGGTTACTAAAGTTCTTGCAAAACTGCTGCTTGATTATCTTAAACGCATGGACAATAAGGCAGATATGCCGATAAACTTTATAATAGAAGAGGCTCATAGGTTTGTTAGAAACGAGAGTACTTATGGGGTGCTTGGTTACAATATTTTTGAACGCATCGCAAAGGAAGGCCGAAAGTTCGGTCTGCTTATGGGCATCTCTTCACAGCGGCCAAGCGAGTTGTCTAAAACGGTTGTTTCACAGTGTAGCAACTTCATTATTCACCGTGTCCAAAATCCTGATGATCTTCAATATATTGCTCGAATGGTGCCATATATAAATCAAGCAATGATAGATAGACTTACATATTTGCAAACTGGACATGCTCTTGTATTTGGAACAGCAATCAATCTTCCAACTCTAACTAAGTTTGAACAAGCCTCTCCAAAACCAGATAGTGACAATGCAAAAATATCCGAAAAATGGTATATAGAATAATGATTGTGGTAATTGTTCAATACATGTATTCCTGAGTGCAATTTGAGTGCATAAAATCTGCTTCTCAAAAAATACGATGCGAATTTGGCAAACTAAGCCACGAAAAGCCCTGAAAAATCAAGATTGCCAGTTGAGAAAAAGAAACCTTGACCTGAGTGGGAATAAAATAGAGACAACATCTACAAATTTATGTAGGTGTTGTCTTTTTTATTGAATGATATTAAAACTCCTAAAAGTTAGATTTGAGGCTAACCTTTAGGAGTTTTATTTGAGTTTTGTTTGTTCTTTTTGCAATGAGGGCAGGATGAGTTGTTTAGAGTCCGATTATATATGGATGTTTGCCATTCTCCTTTACACTTTTCACATTTCCACCAAATTTTTTTGTGGGATCCAGCAGAAACAGTTTGTGGTAGGCAATCATTTTTAGTAAATTTCCATTGATTGGAAACTTCAGGATGAGTAGTTGTAATATCATTAAACCCTATTAAAACTTTTTTGCCTGAGCAATAAGGACATTTTATTCCAGCTCGTTTACTATTAATGGAACATTCATGAGAATGACCTTTTTCGCATTTCCACCAAACTTTTTTATCGGATCCGTTAGAAATATCTGTGGGTAATATTTTGTTTTTATCAAAATCCCAGTATTTTAGCAGTGTAGGGCTTTGGCTAGCAAAATCATTGTACCCAATAAGTATTTTTTTTCCAGCACAAATGGGGCATCCTCTACCTCTATTTTTTCCGCTAACGGCCATAGTATAAGAATGACCTTTTTCGCATTTCCACCAAACTTTTTTATCGGATCCTAGGGTAATAGTATTTGGTGAAAGTGATTCGTTCTTTTTGAAATCCCATTCTTTAAGTAGGGCAGGGTTCATTTTACTGATGCAATTTTTTTTCTCGTGTAAGTCTATTAAGTTGTAAATTCTAATACTATCACATTCTAAATTTATAGGGGGAACAAGAATATTTTTCAAATAGCCAAATTTTTTAAGTTCTTCAAAAAGCAAAAGAATGTTAGAATGTACATCTTTTTTTGATTTGGTTATTATGCAGTGCGAGTAAGAATTAAGAACAGGGCAGTTTGGTTCTCTAATTCGAAAAACATTTATCCCTAGATTCTTACAAATAGTATCTTTTTTTATATCATTTTCAATGTTTTTATGCCATCGTTCACCATCGTATTCAATAGCTAGTGATAAACTAGGAATATAAATATCGATTTTATAATTATTTAAATTTTCATTTGTATAATTTGTTTTTGCATCAGGAAATACAGATTTTATATAAAAGTAAAGAGCTTTTTCAGGAAAAGAAGTTTGAAGTTCTTTTGCACAAATAGGGCATCCGACACCACTAGATCTTGAATAAATAGCGGCTAACCAAGAATGACCTTTTTTACATTTCCACCAAACCTTTTTTTCTGATCCTTTACTAACTTTTCTAATGTCAATATCATTATTTTTAGAAAAATCCCACGACTTGACTAATTCTTTATGAGTTGTAGACAAATCATTATAACCAGGAAGTATTATTTTACTGCTACATATAGGACAACCAGAGCCGCGTGATCTACGAGCAACAGTAGTTTCATAAGAGTGTCCTTTTTCGCATTTCCACCATGCTTTTTTGTTAGAGAACGCACTAGTTTCAAATAAATTAATAGATAGGTTTTTATCAAAATCCCATTCAGCGGCAAGATGACTGTGTGTTGTTGATAAATCATTGTAACCTTTAAGCGTTTTATTACTAGAGCAATACGGACAGTTACGCCCCATGGAACGTTTTGATATAGCGGCTAACCAAGAGTGTCCTTTTTCACATTTCCACCAAATTTTTTTGTGGCTACCTAAAGTAAGTTCATCGGGGTTTATATCTACATTTTTTTCGAAGTCATAATCTTGCATTAGTTTTCGGTTTTTGCTTAGAAAAAGTTTGCCTAACATAGTTGTCACCACTTTCTAACATATTTTGTGGATATATAGTTTTTTATTACTCAATCTTCGCACGGAACTTTACATGCACTTCGCCATGAGAAAAATTTACGCATCTTCTTCACAGCTTTATCTAGCAGTATTTATTAGTTCTTTAAGAAATATAAATATAGGGAGACAACATAGCTACGAATTTTATGTCAATTTAAATATTTGCAAACTTGGCTTCTTCTAAGTCATTAATAGTCTTTCTATCAGACGTTTTCCATTCAGTTCGACCATTAGCATTACGCCCCATTACAACAGCGGCAGCTAAAGACGGGCTTGTAAACATGTAATCTTCAATAAATATACTATTGTTTGTATCTATAATACCGTTTTCTAGTAGTTTGTTTCTTAATTTAAGTAAGTTCGGAGAGATACTATTTGTCACAGTAGATGCTACTGTAGAACCTTTAAAAACAACAAAACCATCATTAACAAGAACCCCTTTGGCTTCAGCGCCTCTAGCTCCAACAAGGGAAAAGATTTGTTGGTTGGATTCTATTTCTGCATCTAAATCTTCAAACACCTTATATCCTAAGGTGTTAACAAGGAGTTTTGTATTACTTATAAATTCTTCTAGCATAGATTCGTCAAATTCAGAAATAGAAGAACGAGTAGGGGTATTAGTGTTGACAATAATTGAGCGATTAGATTCTTTTGCTAAAAGATAAAATTTATTTTCAAGATACTTAACATGAGCTTTATTAAGCATATTTTCTTTGCTGATTACTACAACAGCATCATTCCAATAGATTTCATCAGAAAGATGTTGTTTGATTCTTGAATTAATTTTTTCTGCCTCACCAACATATAAAGTGTCATTTTTATCTTCGTCTTTTCCGAATAAAAAATATACTCCTGTATGTTCAGAATCTGAGCGTTTGGCAAATTCAGGAAGTTCACCACGAGAAATTTTATAAATGCGACCATTCCAGTTAGACAGTTCACATGCAATTCGACCATTAGGATTACCATCAAAAATTAAAAGTTGTATGGTTTTATTAAATGCCATATAAATCACTCTCCTTAAAAATGGGATTATAGTTATAATTAAAGTTTACCAAAGTTAGCATTAGTTTGTCTATGTATTTAGATATAATAAGGATAGTTCTGTTGCAAACAAATATGGTATAATGATAGTGTTGTATATAACTAGGAGGTAGTATTATGAAATTGGGAAGATTAGAAGAAGTACATGTGAGAGAACTTTGGAAACATGAACAACATGATTTTTCAGCTTGGATGGTTAAACCAGAAAACATTGAATTAATCAACGACGTATTAGGATTAACGTTAGTTGACTTAAATCAAGAAGTAAATGTTGGTGGTTATAGATGTGATGTAGTTGCAAGTGATGCGACAAGAGATATAACAGTTGTTATTGAAAATCAATTGGAACCATCTAATCATGATCATCTGGGAAAGATTATCACATATGCTTCTGGATTAGATGCAAAAGTTATTGTGTGGATTGTAACTTTTGCAAGAGAGGAACATAGAAGTGCAATTGAATGGCTGAATAATAATACTCGTCAAGATGTCAATTTCTTTCTGTTGGAAATAAAAGCTTATAAAATTGGTGATTCCCATCCTGCCCCTAAGTTTGAGATTATTGAAGAACCTAATGATTTCAATAAAATTGTAAAGAATACTTTAATTAATCAAGAAAACAATAAATCTGAATCATGCAGATTAGAGTTTTGGTCAAGATTCAATGAACTTGTAGCTGAAAGAAGTCCAAAGCCTTTTAATACTAGAAAACCAACAATTGATCATTGGCGTGATATTGCGTTAGGGAAAACTAAAGCTCATTTAAACATAACTTTAGTAAATAAAAGTGGTTTTATCGGTGTTTCTTTATGGATTAGTGATAATAAGGAGCTTTATGATGAATTATATAAACACAAAGAAGCCATTGAACATGCATTGCCGTTTGACTTGCAATGGGAACGAGCAGATGATAAAAAAAGTAGTTCGATAAAAAGCAAGATTGACGGATTGGATTTTGATAATCAAGAAAATTATGAAATCCTCATGAATCAAGTTATCGAAAGAGTTATTGAAATGAAAAAAGTATTTAAAAAATATATAAGATAAAACAAAAAAACACCGTATCTTTCGATACGGTGTTTTTATTTTCTGTTATCTATTCTTCATACATCACTCTACATGCACTTCGCCATGACAAAACATTCCATGGACTGTTTTCGCTAGCTAATAAATGTTTAATTGCTTTTTTAACATAGATAGAACCTAACATATTGTTTGTATCATCGCCTTCTAGGAATTTATCGGAAAACTCCTTCCATGAGCCAACATTAGACTTAGCAATAACTTTAATTGCATCTACAGCTATATCTTGTTCGCGTTCTGAGAATTCGAGATATCCTGCATCTATAGAAGCTGTTAAGATATAGAGTTGCGTACTTGAGTTGAAAATACGCTCTGCTTGCGAAGCATCTTCATTCATTTCGAAATAAGATTCAATAGTTTCTAAAGCAGTTTCATTATCTTCAATCTCAAAATCGCGTTTAAGAAATTGTTTTACTTCTTCTATTTCTTTTTCTTTAAGCTGACCAAAGTCATATAGGTGAGGTTGGTATTCATAGTCATCACCTGAAGAAACAAGAATATATCTAAAAGGACAAGCTAAAGCGATTGCTTGATGATAAAGCTGTGTATCTTTTTTCATACGTTCAGCTAAAGTATTACATCTTTCAATAAGCGCTGTTTGTTCTTCTAAACTTGCAGCTTCTTCTTGTGCTACTTCTTCAATACCTTCGTCCCAGCCTTCTTTAGCAGCATCTACTAATTCTTTAAGAAATTTAAACATAGGGTAGACCTCCGATTTTTGATATATATAGTTTATCAAATGGGGAGAGTAGTTGTCTATGTTGGGTGATAAAATTAATCATATTATATATAGGAGATTAACATGAAAACATACAAAATAGTTATTGAAGAGTTGCTATCAGATACTTTTGAAGTTGTCGCAAATAGTGAAGAAGAAGCAATAGACATTGCCCGGGAAAAGTATAATGCTTGCGAATTTGTGTTAGAACCAGGAGAGTTGTTGGAAAGAAAAATTTATATTGAATAGTAAATTAAAATTACCTTTTTGGTAATTAAAATTTACAACTTGATTAAAGTGTGATATAATCAAGTTGTAAACATGAGGGGTAATTTATGGAGATTGAATATAAGACAAAGAATATTGAAGAGATATGCACTGATCCGAAAGCTTCTAAGCGTAAACTAGGCAAGATGATTAGTTTAAGATTATTTGCTGTTGTAAATTTTATAGAAACTGCCGAAAATATCGTTGATTTAATGAATATGCCATCATTAAAATTTCATGACTTAAAAGGTAATTATAAAAATACCTTTTCTATTTATTTAGGGAAGAATTTAGGTTGGAGATTATTGATAAAAGTATTAGACTCAGATGGTAATGTTTGTGAAAACAACGATGTTTTTGGTGAACGAGGAATTACTCTAAGGATAGTATTTATTGAGGAGGTGAGCAACCATTATGAGTAAGAATATAACTAAATATGAAAATCTGATCGCGTTTCATCCTGGCTATTATATAAGTGATGTGATTGAAGAATTGGAAATGAGTCAAATTGAATTTGCAAAAAGATTAGATACTAATGCCAAAACTATTAGCCAATTAGTTAATGGACAAATCCCTTTGTCTGATGATGTAGCTCAAAAGCTTTCTCAAATGCTTGGTACATCAGTTGGAGTGTGGCTTAATTTGCAAAAAGCGTATGACGAAAAAATTTGTGAGATAAAAGCTCAAGAATTATTGGATGAAGAGTGTAAATATTTAGAGGTTTTAGACTATAACTATTTTGTAAAGCAAAATGCAGTACAGCCTACTCGTGACAAATATGAGAAAGTAAAAAGATTGCGTAGCTGTTTTAAAGTAGCAGATTTAAGGGTTTTAACTAAGCAAGATTTGCTTACTGCTTGTAGAACAGCTGTAAATGTTGTTAGTGAAAAAAATATTATTAACGCTAACGCATGGATTCAGTTGGGTCTTAATTTGGCACAAAATATTGATTGTAGTAAATACGATGAAAAACTTTTGAAAGAAGCAATTCCAAAAATCAAAGCTTTAATGCATAGTGATCTTAAAGGAGTTTCGGATGAGCTTAGGACGATATTAAAAAATTGTGGCATAGCATTTGTACAACTTCCTTATTTAAAGAATTCTTGTGTTAATGGTGCAGTAAAATGGATGAACGAAGATAAAGCATTACTATTAATTAATGATAAAAGTAAAAAAGAAGATGTGTTTTGGTTTTCGTTGTTCCATGAAATAAAGCATATTTTACAACGGAGATTAAAGGTTATCTATGTGAATTCAGATGATAAAAATATGAGTAAATATATCGGTGCTGGTAATGAAGCAGATGAGTTAGAGGCTGATAAATTCGCACAAGATACTTTAATTGCACCAAAGAGATATGAAGAATTTACTGAACGTGCATTGGTGACTAGCGAGAGTATCGAAGAATTTGCAAAAAGCATAGATGTGCCAGCAGGAATTGTTGTAGGTAGATTGCAAAAGGATGAAAAGATTCCTTGGAATAGGCATAATAATTTAAAAAGACAGTGTAGATATTAGTTATATGAGTTAAACATATAAAAAAAGATGGATTTTAAAATTAAAGTATTTATAAATTATTAAGATTAATTAAGAGAGGAAGTAAAGCAAATGAATGATGAAACGATAATGGAAGATATTAAAAAATTTGATAAAAATGTTATTCTTTATGGACCACCAGGAACAGGTAAAACTTACAATGCTATTAAATGTGCAGTTGCAATATGTGATGGAGGTTTCAATAAAGATACGTATCTAGATCGTTATAAGTCGCTTGTTAAAGAAGGCAGAATTGCCTTTACCACATTTCACCAATCTTATGGTTATGAAGAATTTGTAGAAGGAATTAGTCCGGTTATAGAAAAACAAGGTGATGGTTCTAATGTAAATATGCATTATAGCATTAAAGATGGTGTATTTAAGAAATTTTGCAAGAAGGCTGAAGCGTTGAACTTAGAAGTAAGAGAAAGTAAAACTTCTGAACAAATAGAGAATGTATGGAAAATTAAGTTAGAAGATGAGAAAAATGAAGTTATGGAAGACTGTTTTAAGAAAAATTTAATAAAAGTAGGGGAGATTGTTGAACCAGGATTAAAGAGTTTTAAGGAAGACATAAAAATTAAAGATGTAGTCCTAGCTTTTAATGATGAAAAAGTTAAGCGTGTGGGAGTAGTTGATAGTTATTGTTATATTAATCCTAATGATAAATATAAATATATAAGAAATGTAATATGGCGTACTGGTGATATAGATGAAGAAATCATACGTTTTTGTGATGTTGACATTAATAAAAAAGATATAGTAATGAAAATAGATAAAGAACACTTAAAAGATGATTTCTATGAGACTTTAAAGAAAAAATTTGAAAAACCTCCCTGTGTTTTTATAATTGATGAAATTAATAGAGGTAACATATCTAAGATTTTTGGTGAACTAATTACACTTATAGAGCCTTCAAAAAGAGTTGGAGAAGACGAAGAATTATCAGCTATATTACCTTATTCTGGAGATAAATTTGGCGTTCCGTCAAATGTATACATAATTGGTACTATGAATACAGCAGATAGATCAATAGCTTTGATGGATACAGCACTTCGCAGACGTTTTCAGTTTGAAGAAATTGGACCAGATGATAAAGCGTTAGGAAATATCAAGGTAGAAGGTATAAATATTTGCAAAATGCTCGAAATTATTAATAAAAGAATTGAAGTACTGTATGATCGTGAGCATATGATAGGGCATTCATTCTTTATAAACCTTAAAAATTCAACAGTTGAAGATCAAATAGTTAAAAATCCAACAGTTAAAAATCCAACAGTTAAAAATCCAACAGTGAAAGATCTTGGTGAAATTTTCAAGAAGTCAATAATACCTCTTTTACAAGAATATTTCTACGATGATTACGAAAAAATAAAATTGGTTTTGGGTAAAAAAGGTACTAATGAATGTATATTTATCACGGATAACAAAGTTAATGAAATTTTTAGTGGAAATATTGATGAATTAAATTTGCCTGAGAATATATACAAGATTAATGAAGCTGCATTTAATGAAGCGCAAAACTATATCGATATTGATCCGGAAAAAATTAGTGAAAAGAAGTAAATTGAACCTGCAGAATAAATGGTGATAATGTGAAGAAGTTATTGCAAGTAAAAGAGTTTGACAGTATTGGTTATAATCAATCAGCTAAAAATAAAAAATATCATGTTATAGAAAAGAAGCAGTTTGAATATTTAAAAAGGTTTATCCTAGAATATAAAAATAGTTGTGTTAAAGGTGATGCTCCTGCTTTTTTTAAAGAAAGCTACAGCCCTAGTAAAGGTGAGTATGTATTGGTTCAAAATTATGTAGGGCTCATTCAATTACAAGATGGTACTCAAATCGAGATTCTTCCGAAACTTGGACTAAATTCTAAATCAACAGATAAGGATAATCAGGCGACAAAAGAAATACTATTAAAAATGCTTAATAGTATAAAAGGTTTAGTTCCTAAAGGTTCTACAAATGCATCTTTACAAGTTACAAAAATGAATTTGTATGAAATTTTTATAAGAATGTATTTGGAAGAAGTTAGAAATCTTGTAAAAAAAGGTATTAAATCGGGATATGTAAAACAAGAAGATAATCTTCCGTATAAAAAAGGAAAACTTCTTGTTAGGCAACATTTAACTAAAAACGCAGTACACAAAGAGCGTTTTTATGTAGAATTTGATGAGTTTCATCAAAATAGACCAGAGAATATAATTGTGAAATCTACTCTTGTAAAATTACAAAAACTTACAACTGATTTTACTAATTCAAGGGATGCAAAACAATTGTTAGCAGTTTTCGAGTCGGTTGATATTTCGACAAACTACTCAAAAGACTTTTCTAAGATCACAATATCTAGAGAGAATAAAGAATATGAAATGCTTATGAACTGGTCTAAGGTATTTTTGATGAATAATAGTTTTTCAATTTTTTCAGGTAATACTAAATCTAAGGCAATATTATTTCCTATGGAAATGGTATTTGAAAGTTATGTTGCCCAAGAATTAAAAAGAGTTATGAGTAAAATTAATAGTGAAGATAAATGGGATATATTGATACAGGATGAGAGTCATTTCTTATTTAAAGACAATATGTTTAAGTTAAAACCCGATATTGTTATGCAAAAGAATGATACAACAATTATTTTAGATACAAAGTGGAAAAAGCTCATTAATGATAAAGAGAAAAATTATAATATTAAGGCAAGTGATATATATCAAATGTGTGCTTATTCGACAGGATATAAGGCAAAAGAAGTTTGGCTGTTATATCCATATTGTGAAGAGATGAAAGAATATGAAGGGAAAAACACAATAGAGTTTGATGGCGGTGATAAAATAAAAGTAAAAATTCACTTTATTAAACTAGATGATATAGAAAAGAATTTAAAAGAGTTAATTTCGTTTCTTCCTGGTTCTTAGATAAATGACATATTATCAAAGTAACGAACAAAAAAGCACTCACTAATGTGAGTGCTTTACTATATTACCAGCCTTGCATTTCATCTAAAATGCTATCAGGTAGTTCGTTATTAACATATTTATCTAGTGCTTCTGTGAATATTTCGATTGCTTTGTCGAGTTGTTCATAAGTGATAACTATAGGTGGTTGAACTCGCATTGAACTTTTGCCTAAGAAGGTAAGTACTAAGCCGTTTTTCATACAGTAATATGAAATCTTTGCTGTAGCTTCATAGTTTTTGTTCATGCTTTCTCTATCTGTTACAAGGTCAACACCAAGGTTTAAACCAGCACCACGAACGTCGCCGATTACTTCGTATTTATCTTTTAATTCTAAGAATTTTTTTCTGAGATATTCGCCTTTTTCTGTAGATTGGTTGAATATATCATCTCGATCCATTATTTCAAACATCTTTAGAGATGCAGCGCAGCAAGTAGCATTGCCTGACATTGTAAATGCATGTGCTGGGGAGCCAAGAGATTCCATAACATCTTTGCGACCAACAACTGCACCTAGTGGTAGTCCGCCGCCTAAAGATTTACCTAATACATATAAATCGCAATCAATATCAAAGTGATCCATTGCAAATAATTTGCCTGTTCTACCAACACCTTGATTAATTTCGTCTGAAATAAGCAAGATTTCGTGTTCGTCACATAATTCTCTTAAAGCTTTAATGTATTTTTTTGGTGGAACAATAAGTCCTGCGTCGCCTGCTATTGGTTCGATAAGAAAAGCAGCAACTTCATCTGCAGGTAGGTAGTGTTCGAATGCATATTTTATTTGTTCGAGACAATCAAGGTTGCATGTTTCGCATTTTTGATTGAAACGACAGCGTAAACAGTCTGGATAAGTGAATTTTTCACAGCCTGGAAGTAATGGTCCAATTTTTCTTGTCATATTATTAGTTAGAGCGGAAACTGAAATAGCGCCATAACTACTTCCGTGATAGGATTCGCTAAAGGAAATTATTCTTGGTCTGCCAGTAAAGCCTCTAGCATATTTAATAGCACCATCGATAGATGCTGAGCCTGTGCAGGTAAAAGAAGCCATATAGTTAGCTCGTCCAGCTTTTTCTAATAGAAGTTCTGCAAGCTTAATCATATTTTGAGTTGGAAAGTAAACACTTGTATATTGTGCAAGTTCTAGCATTTGGGTATTTACTGCCGCTGCTATTTCTTCATTGCCGTGGCCTATATTGGCGGAGGATGCACTTGCTAGAAAATCAATATATTCTTTACCGTCGCAATCGTACAAGAGAGCGCCTTTTCCTTTTACAAAAGATAGGGGAATATAAGGGATTCTTGCTGATGGAGGTACGGATTTTTCTAAACGATCATTAATAATTTTTGTTAGTTCTGACATATTATGCACTCCTTCTTCTCTATAATATACAATTATATATTTGGATAAAAAGACTGTCAATTTGATGAGATGTCTTTAATTAAAAGCTCGACAAAACGGGAAAACTCCACAACTGTCGGTGTTTGTAAATAAGAAACAAGGCTTATTTATAGACAAGTTATAGTCATTTAATGGCTGTATAAAGTTTTACTATAATTAGTATATAATTACAATAAATATAAAATTAGATAAATAACTAGGAGGGAAGATTATGTTAAGTTATAAAATTATTAATGGGAAAATAATTGATGGTACAGGTGCACCAGTATTTTCCGCAGATATTGGGATTAAGGATGACCGTATTGTTGAAATTGGTGACCTTAGCAATATGGAAGCAGAATCTACGGTTGATGCTGCAGGACGTTTCGTTTGTCCTGGATTTATCGATATACACACACATTCAGATATGACTGTATTATATGATGGTAGTTCACCAAATAGAGTATATGATGGTGTTAGTTCCGATGTTTTTGGTAACTGCGGTGTAGGTGTAGCTCCAGTAAGTGAAGAGTTTCACGATGTGCTTATGACTTATTGTCGTACTCGTATGGTGGGTAATGTTGATGGAGAAATCGCATTTAATTGGAGAACCTACGAGGAATATTTACAGTATATGAATAGCTGTCCAAATGCTATAAATATGATTCCTTTAGTTGCTCAAGGTGCTTTGCGTATTTTTACAATGGGATTAGAACAAGTTCCAGCAACAGCTGAGCAAATGGAAACTATGAAAGCTGAACTACGGAAAGCTATGGAAGCTGGCGCAGTAGGTATGAGTAGTGGTCTTATATATCTTCCTGGTTCCTTTACACCAAAGGAAGAAATGGTAGAACTAAATAAAATTGTCGCTGAGTATGATGGTATCTATACAACACACATTCGCGATGAAGCTAATGATATAGAAAATGCTCTTGAAGAAGCTTTTGATACAGCTCGTAAAGCAGGTGTTAGACTTAACATCTCTCATCTTAAAGCAATGGGTACAAAAAGAAATCAAATGTCCTGGTTATTTGAGAAAATTGCAAATGCACGTAAGAGTGGTCTTACAATTACTGCTGACCAATATCCATATAGCACAGGCATGACTTCACTATTAGCATTAATTCCACCATGGGCATCAAAAGATGGCATTCCTGCATTAATAGAATCATTAAAAGATGAAGCAATAAGAGAAAAGATAATATATGACATTGAAAATGGCATACAAGGTTGGCAAAACTTTATTCTTACAAATGGTGGACTTCAATACTTTATAATATCGACTGTAATGAAAGAAGAAAATAAGTGGATGGAAGGCTTGCGTTTAACAGAGCTTGCTGAAAAATTAAATAAGACAGCATACGAAGTTATGTTTGATTTATTAATTGAAGAAGATGCAAGAACTCTCATTATTGTTGAGGGTATGGATGAAAACGACATTAGACTTATTGCGTCTCAACCAGATGTTGCAGTATGTTCTGATACTACTACACTTACAAAAAGTGGTCTTCTCGGAAAAGGCAAACCTCATCCAAGAGGATTTGGCTCACATGCAAAATTCCTCAAAAAATTTGTGCGTGAAGAAGGCATGATGTCTATTGAAGCAGCTATACGCAAGATGACATCAATCATAGCAGATCGTTTGCATATTGCAGAACGTGGGGCGCTAAAAAAAGGATATTTCGCAGATGTGTTGATTTTTGATCTTGATAAGGTTGAAGACCAAGCAACTATTTCTGAACCTCGTCAATTTTCAAAAGGCTTTGACACATTATTTGTAAATGGCGTACCTGTTATGGAAGAAGGAGTGCAAAATGATGCACGTCCAGGGCGCGTATTACGTCGTAGTTATTAATAAGAATAAAAAATTAACACCGTATCAAAAGATACGGTGTTTTTTTGTTAGCCAATAAATCTTAGTAAAAGCATATAACTAGCTGTTCCGCTAATAATACTTAGCAGTGTATTTCTTTTCCAAACATGAAGAATAATAACTAAAAGCACGGCTATTGCTTCTGGAATGCCATGAGGAGCAGCGACAAAGGTAACTCCTTTTAAACAATAAATTACTAACATTCCCATAATAGCAGAAGGTAAATATTGCCCGAGAAATACTATATATGGAGGTGTTTTTCTATCACTAAATATAAGAAATGGTAAAACTCTTAGTGCAAAAGTAACTAGCGCCATAACGGCAATAATAGCAATTGTTTGAGTATCGTTAATCATTATAAGGCCTCCAATTCTCTAAACGCTTACGCATAGCTGTTAGCAGGATAATGATTAGAAACATAGCAGGAATTAAGAAATTTTTTGGACCGAATATTAATAGACAGAGAACTGATGCGCCTAAACCTATTAAGGCAGGGCGATGATCGTCTGTTGTTAACCACTGTTCTACAAATATGATTACATATAAAGCGGTCATGGAAAAATCTATTCCTGTTAAGTCGAAGGTGATTGCTGAGCCAATTAAAGAGCCTAGCACACAACCTATAACCCAATATAGCATGTCGCATAAAGATATTAGCAAGTAATATTGATGAGGCTCACTGTTTTCAGGAGCTTTATTTGAACAAATTAAAGAATAAGATTCATCTGTTAAAGTGTGCATCAAAAGAAGTTTTTTCCAACCAGCGCCTTTATAGCGATCAATCATTGTTATTCCATAAAATAAGTGGCGAGCATTTACCATCAAGGTTGTTAGGGCAACTGAAATTAAAGAAGCGCCACTAGTGATTAATGCTACGCCTACGTATTGCATTGCGCCTGCATAAACGAAGACACTCATTGCAAGAGACCACCATACGCCATAGCCATTGACTTCTAAAAGTATACCAAAGCCAATGCCAAGAACTATGTAGCCAGCCATTACAGGCAGAGTTGTTTTTATAGCATTTTTAAGTAAATTAGTATTCATGTAAGAATTTCCTTTTTTTTATAAATATCAAATGCTAGTATATCATAAAAGCTGTATTAAATATATAACAAAAAAGCACTCACAATTGTGAGTGCTTTTCCTACTTAAACTTCATCTGGCCACACTTTCTTAATGTAGTCCTCATATTCTTTAATCTCAGACTCAGCTCTTTTGATAAAATCCTTGATGCCTTGTTTAAATTCTTCATATTCAGGATCATTATAATCTCTTTTTGCTTCCTCAATAGCTTTTTTTTTGTAAGCTATTCTTTTTTTCATTTCCTCTAACTCAGAATCCATACGCTCACCTCATTTTTTCTTATTCGTATATTCTTCAATCTTTTTCTTCCAGATCGAGCATTTTTCTTTGTCTTAGCTATTGTATTTTGCCATCTTCATCTTTTATTTTTAATTTTGTTCTTTTTCTTTTTTGTCGTTTACTTCTTTTTCTATTTTGTCTTT